>JBEVJQ010000115.1:0-4010 GCA_040510055.1 Burkholderiaceae bacterium
GTAGCGCAGGTCGGGCCCGCAATGCAGGCTCGGAGCTCGGTGCAGCCACGCCTTCAGTGCAGCCAGGCCTTCAATCAGCCGGGCCCTCAATGCAGCCGGGCCCTCCACGCAGCCGGGCCTTGAGCGGAAGCCGGGCCCGCAATGCCAGTCGGTCGCTCACATTGCGAGTCCGTTGCGCAGCGCCGCCCGGCACTGGCCCGAGCAGCGACCGAAGGCTCAGTACCCCATCACGGCGAAACACCGGCGCGGCTCCCCCAAGGGCAGGACCCGGTCGCTCCGGTCGCTCTCAGCCGATCGCACCCGGTGCCGACCCAGTCGGCGGGCCAACACCGGGACTGTGTCGCGCCCCGTCAGGCCGCGAGCAACTCGCGCATCACGTACGGCAGGATCCCACGATGCCGGAAGTAATCGACCTCGATCGGGGTATCGATCCGCGACAACAGCGGGACGTCGAAGTTCGATCCGTCGGCCCGATGGATCCGCATCGACATGTCCTGCTGCGGCTTCAGGTCGTCGGGGATATCGATGTCGATGGTTTCGTCGCCACGGATACCGAGCGACTCCCACGAGTCCTGGCCTTTGAACTGCAGCGGCAGTACGCCCATCCCGACCAGGTTCGAGCGGTGGATCCGTTCGAAGCTGCGGGCGACGACCGCCTTGACGCCCAGCAGTTGCGTGCCCTTGGCCGCCCAGTCGCGCGAGCTGCCGGTGCCATATTCCTCGCCCGCGAGGATCACGGTCGGGGTGCCGGCTGCGATATAGCGCATCGCCGCGTCGTAGATCGCGAGCTTTTCGCCCGACGGCTGCAACAGGGTCACGCCGCCTTCCTCGCGCGAACCGTCATCACCGGCCGGCAGCATCATGTTCTTGATCCGGACATTGGCGAAGGTCCCCCGCATCATCACCTCGTGATTGCCGCGGCGTGCTCCGTAACTGTTGAAATCCGCCTTCAGAACACCATGGTCGAGCAGATACCGGCCCGCCGGTGACGTGTCCTTGATCGAACCGGCCGGCGAGATGTGGTCGGTGGTGATCGAGTCGCCGAACAGGCCCAGGAGCCGGGCGTCCCGGATGCTGGTGCCGGCCACGGGCGTCATGCTGAACGCCTCGAAGAACGGCGGCTCGGCGATGTAGGTCGATTCCGGCCAGTCGTAGACCTGGCCGGCGGCCGAGGAAATGTTGTTCCAGAGGTCGTGGCCCTTGGTCAGGTTGCCATAGAGGCGACGGAAAGTCGGCGCGTCCATCGCAAACCTCATCAACTGCTGGATCTCGTCACTCGACGGCCAGATGTCGCCGATGAAGACGTCCTCGCCCTTCTTGCCCTTGCCGAGCGGCTCGGTCATCAGGTCGACCATGACATTGCCGGCGAGGGCGTAGGCCACGACCAGCGGCGGCGAGCCGAGGAAATTGGCGCGCAGATTCGGGTGGATCCGCGCCTCGAAGTTCCGATTGCCCGAGAGGACCGCCGCGCAGACCAGGTCGCTCGCCTGGATCGTCTTGTTGAACGACGGCCGCAGGTCGCCGGCGTTGCCGATGCAGGTGGTGCAACCGTAGGCGGCGACGTTGAACCCGAGCTTCTCCAATGCCAGCAGCAGCCCTGCCTTCTTCAGGTACTCGGTGACGACTCGCGACCCGGGCGCCAGCGAAGTCTTCACATGCGGCTTGACCTTGAGACCGCGCTCGACAGCCTTCTTGGCCAGCAGGCCTGCAGCGAGCAGCACGCCGGGGTTCGACGTGTTGGTGCACGAGGTGATGGCCGCGATCAGCACGTCGCCGTGGTGAAGCTCCATGCCGTCTTCCGTCTGGTAGCCGCGGTCGAGGTCGGCTGCGTCCTTGTTGAAGCCGTTCTGCTCGATCGGCTTGGCGAACAGTTCGCTGAAGGTCCGCTTGACATTGCCGATCTCGATCCGATCCTGCGGCCGTTTCGGCCCGGCGAGCGACGGCACGACCGTGTCGAGGTCGAGTTCGACGATCTTCGAGTACGACAACGTTCCAGCCTTCGGAACGCCGAACAAGCCCTGGGCGCGAAAATAGCTTTCGAAGGCGTCGATTTCTGCCTCGGTCCGTCCCGATCCGCGGAAATACTCGATGGTCCGGCCGTCGACGGGGAAGAAGCCCATGGTCGCGCCGTACTCGGGCGCCATGTTGGCGATCGTGGCGCGGTCGGGGAGCGCCAGCGATTCGGTCCCGGGGCCGATGAACTCGACGAACTTGCCCACGACCTTCTCGCGCCGGAGCATCTCGGTCACGCGCAGCACCAGGTCGGTGGCGGTGACCGCTTCACGCAGCCGGCCGGTGAGGTTCACGGCGACGACGTCGGGCGTCAGCAGGTAGACCGGCTGACCCAGCATCGCCGCCTCGGCCTCGATCCCGCCGACACCCCAGCCGACGACGCCGATGCCGTTGATCATCGTCGTGTGGCTGTCGGTGCCGACCAGGGTGTCGGGATAGTAGAGGGAACGGTCGCCTTCGCGGCGGCTGAACACTCCGCGGGCGAGGTACTCGAGGTTGACCTGGTGGACGATGCCGATGCCCGGCGGCACGACTTTGAACGTATCGAACGCCTGCATCCCCCACTTCATGAACTGGTAGCGCTCCTTGTTGCGCGAGAACTCCAGCTTCATGTTGAGGTCGAGTGCTTCCTTCGTTCCGAAATGGTCGACCATCACCGAGTGGTCGACGACGAGGTCGACCGGCACCAGCGGTTCGATCCGCTTCGGATCCTTGCCCTGATCCTTGGCGACGTGGCGCATCGCCGCCAGGTCGGCCAGCAGTGGCACCCCGGTGAAGTCCTGCAGGACGACGCGGGCAACGATGAACGGGATCTCGTCGACCCGTCGGGCGTTGGGCGCCCAGGTGGCCAGCTCCTGGACGTGCTCGCGTGTGACCTTCTTGCCGTCGCAGTTGCGCAGCACCGACTCCAGCACGATCCGGATCGACACCGGCAGCTTCGCGACGTTCGGGAAGTGCCGGGTTAGGGCAGGCAACGAGTGGAACGACCCACTGGCTCCTGACTTCATCTTGAAGGTCTTGAGCGTCTCGAACGCGTCTTGCGTCATGTTGGCCTCTGTTGGGATTGCGCGCGTTGGTGCTGGGGCGACGGGTTGGGCGAAACGATGTCGGCGGTTCAGCCGGTGGCGCCTGGCTGCCTGCTATGGCCTGAGGGCGCCGTCGGTCATGTTCAGCGTGCCCATCCCGGGAACCTCGAGGTCACCGGCGCGCTGGCCGGGCTTGCAGGCACCGAGGTAGCGGCCGGTCACGGCCTCCTTGTCCTCGCGCTTGTTGCCGGGAAGCGGTGGACTGTAGAACACGAGTGTATCGATTCGATACTCGGAGCGGAAATCGCCGCTGGCCACCGACTGGCTGATCACTGTCTGGCGCGAGTCGCGACAGACCGTCTCGGCGACCCAGCTGACTCCGACGCGCTTGAACGAGCCGATCTTGCACGATCCCTTGTCGCCGGCCGCACGGTCCAGGTGCATCGCTGCGTTGTCGGTGTTGTCGCCGACGCAATAGCGCGTGACGGGAAGCCCGAACTGATCGCTCGCCATCGAGCGGATCTCCCACAAGCCCTGCCGACGGCGGGGGTGGCCAAGGGTGAAGTCCGTGCCCCCTGGTCGTTCGACCGGACGCGTGGCGCCGGGGGTCAACGGGGAGACTGCGGCGCCCGGCGACGGGGCCGTCTGGGCCTGCGCCGACCGCGCGGCCCCGTCCGGTGTGGTCGCGGCCGCAAGGGTCGCGGCGGCGAGCAACAGGGACCGGACCGAAGGCATTCGCGAGACTCCGCGCGGATCAGCGGGGCAGGATCCCGATACCGCTGTAGTCGCAGGCGCAGCGCTCGCCTGCGGAACAGTGGGATGTTCGCACAGCCAAGCGGCGCTGCGAAAGCGTTGAGTCATTCCCGGCCAGCGCGAGGCCGAAGCGGCCGAAGGGGCCGGCGGGAAGGCGGGAAGGGGCGAAAGGAGCCGGACGGAAGAGGAGGAATTCGAGGAACGAGGAGGACGTCGAGG
>JBEVJQ010000116.1:0-2627 GCA_040510055.1 Burkholderiaceae bacterium
ATCGCCATCTTCGGGTGGGTGGTCGCAACCATCGGCGTAGCGGGGCTGGGGCTGGTATTCGCGAAACTGGGCGAGCTCGATCCGCAGGAGGGCGGGCCGTACGCCTACGCGCGCGATTTCCTCGGCCCGTACGCCGGGTTCCAGACCAACTATGTCTACTGGTTCGGCAACTGGATCGGCAACATCGCCATCGCCGTCGCGGCCGTGGGCTACCTGGCCGAGCTGGTCCCCGGAATCAGCGGCCCGCCGGCGAGCGTCTTCGTCACGGCCGGCGTGATCTGGCTGCTGACGATTGCCAACATCCTCGGACCCCGCGTCGTCGGCGCCCTCGAGTCTTGGACGATGGCCCTCGCCCTGATCCCGATCATGGCGATCGCGCTGTTCGGGTGGCTCTGGTTCGACACCGAGACCTTCCTCGCGGGCTGGAACGTCACCGGCGAGTCGGACATGCATGCGATCTCGCGCGCCGCCTCGATGGCGCTGTGGGCCTACATGGGCATCGAGAGCGCGGCCGTCTCGGCGGGCGTGATCGAGAACCCGAAACGCAATGTGCCGCTCGCGACGCTCATCGGCCTCGGCCTGGCAGCGGTCGTATACATGCTGAGCTCGACCGTCATCATGGGCATCCTGCCGAACGAGGAACTGCGCACCTCGCATGCGCCGTTCGCCGAGGCGGCGCGGCTCGCGTTCGGCACCGCGGGCGCCGTCGTCATCAGCGTGTGTGCCGTCCTGAAGTCGGTCGGCTCGCTCGGTGGCTGGATGCTGCTGGTCGGCCAGTCCGCGAAGGCGGCGGCCGACGACGGCATGTTCCCGACCGTCTTCAGCCGGCTCAATGCGAACGGCGTGCCCGCCCGAGGCCTCGTCATCGTCGCCGTGCTGATGACCGCCGTGCTCTTTGCGACGATGTCGCCGACGCTCGCCGGCCAGTTCAACCGGCTGGTCGACCTGGCCGTCATCCTGATCATCGTCCCGTACGTGTATTCGGCGGTGGCGCTGGTGAAGGTGGTGTTTGACCACAGGCTTCCGCCCCGGAGCTTCCAGACCTACAAGTGGATCGCGATCGCCGCCGTCGTCTATTGCCTGTGGGCCGTCCTCGGCGGTGACCCGGCTACGGTCGTCTACGCCTTTGTGGCGCTGCTCATCAGCGTCCCGCTCTATCCGTTCTTCATCCGTTCGATGGAAGCCGCTGCGAAGCGCAAGGCCGCCCCCGAATGAACCACAGGAGTCCAGTCATGCAGTCTCTCCACGCGTCCCCGGCCTCGAGCCGGTGCCTCCATCGAAACGCGGTCTCGGCCGGCATCCTGCTGGTGCTCGCAGCCAGCCAGGCCATGGCCGAAGAACCGGCGGCCGCACCCGCGGCCGAGGCCGAGGCGGAACCCGCGGCATTCACGATGCCGGGCATGCCTTCCGGAATGAACTGGACGTTCAATCTCGATGCGAGTGCCGGCACTTTCGGCTTCGCCGATTCCCTCTACACGGACCCGAAGCCCGAACAGCCGTCCGGCAACCTCAGCGACAACTGGTCGGAGGCCTCGATCAAGCCGGCCGTCAGCATGGAGTACACGACCGGGAGCTCGGCGCAGGTCTACGGAAAGTTCAGCGCGGTCGGGACGCGGACCTGGGGCGCCGCGCCGACCCTGGTGGGGGACGATGCGTCGTCGTTCGACATCGAGGACGCCTACATTGGCTGGCGCTCCGGCAGCAGCAGCGAGTTCGGCGAGAATGCGTTCGACTTCACGGTGGGCCGCACGCAATACAAGCTCGGCCACGGGATGCTGCTGTACGACGGCGGCGCGGACGGCGGGTCGCGGGGCGGCTACTGGACCGGCGCGCGCAAGGCCTTCGAGTTCGCGGCGATCGGCCGGTTCAAGCCCGGCAACCACACGGTCGAGGCGTTCTACCTCGACAAGGATGACATGCCGGAGGCGGACTCGGACAGCAAGCTCTGGGGCCTGAACTACGAGTATGCGATCGGCGAGGACACGACGCTCGGGGCCACGTACATGGCCTGGACCGCGGATGCCGACGAAGCGCCGCAGCGCGACGGCCTCGACGTCTACAACCTGCGCGCGTACACCGCGCCGTTCGCGAACTTGAAGGCGCTCTCGTTCGAGGCGGAATACGCGATCGAGGACAACGGCGATGCGCTCGACTCCACGGCGTGGAACGCGCTGGCCGCCTACCAGTTCAGCTCGGCCTGGGCGCCGAAGCTCTCCTATCGCTACGCTTTCTTCGAAGGCGACGATCCCGCGACGGCCAAGAACGAGGCCTTCGACGGGCTCCTGACCGGGTTCTCCGACTGGGGCAGCTGGTGGCAGGGCGAGATCGCAGGCGAGTACTTCGTCTCGAACTCGAACCTCATCTCGCACCAGTTGCGCCTGCACGTGACGCCGACGGAGGCCATATCGACCGGCCTCATCTTCTACGATTTCCTGCTCGACAAGCCGGCTTCGCTGGGTCCGCAGGTCACCTCCGACGCCGTGGCACAGGAGCTCGACTGGTACATGGACTGGTCGGTCAACGACAACATCATCGTCAGCTTCGTCGGTGCTTTTGCGGAGCCCGGGGATGCCGTCGAGCAGTCGTCCGGCCGCACCGACTCGTTCTGGTATGGCATGATCTTCGTC
>JBEVJQ010000117.1:0-4557 GCA_040510055.1 Burkholderiaceae bacterium
ACCTCGCTGCGCAGCTCGGCGGCTGGCGAAACGGCACGCGCCGCGCGGCCGCGCCTGATTGCATGGCCGAGGTCGCCAAGCGCCTGACGCCAGAAGACGTGTTCGCGATCACCAGCTGGCTCGCCGCCCGGCCAGTGCCGCGCGAGGCCCATGCCGTGCCACCCCAGAAAAAGCGATTACCGCTCGACTGCGGAACCGGCGCAGGGATGCCGGCGTCGCCTGCCGTTGCGGCCGTTGCCGCGGTCGCGTCTGGCGGCAGTGATGACGGCGACGCCGAGCGGATCGCCCGCGGCGCCTACCTGGCACTCGCCGGCAATTGCATCGGCTGTCATACGACTCGAGGCGGCGTTCCGTACGCCGGCGGACGTGGCATCCCGACGCCGTTCGGGACGATCTACGCCAGCAACCTCACGCCCGACAACGAGACCGGCCTTGGTCATTGGACCGCCGATGACTTCTATCGTGCACTGCGTGAAGGCCGTTCGCGCAGCGGCCGCCTGCTCTATCCGGCATTCCCTTATCCCAACTACAGTCTCGTCACGCGCGAAGACAGCGACTCGCTGTTCGCGTTCCTGCGTACGCTACCGCCGGCGGCGAATCAGAACCGTCCCCATGCGCTGCACTTCCCGTTCGATTCGCAGTTCGCCCTGGCGGGCTGGAGGATGCTGTTCTTTCGCCCGTCGGACTACAGCCCCCGCGCCGATCGCTCGCCACAGTGGAACCGCGGCGAATACCTGTTGCGCGGTCTCGCCCATTGCGATGCCTGCCACTCCGCGCGCAACCTGCTGGGCGCCGTCTCCGTCGGCGCCGACCTCGGCGGCGGCGAGCTGCCAGGCCAGAACTGGTATGCCCCGTCACTTGCTTCGGGGGCCGAAGCGGGAGTGGCCGACTGGCCGGTCGCCGAGATCGTCGCCTTGCTGAAGACCGGCCTCTCGCGCCACGGCTCGGCCATCGGACCGATGGCCGAAGTCGTGGCCAGCAGCACTCAGCACCTGACCGAAGCCGATCTGATGGCGATGGCCACGGTCCTCAAGCATCAGGCCGATCTCGCCCGAGGCGGCGCCGGCGACGGCGCGGACGCCGCGAGCGGCCCCGGCAGCGAGCAGCGCCGCGGGGCGCGAGGAACCGACAGCCGGCTGCCCGACACGAGCAAGAGCTCGCGCCAATCGTATGGGCGCGGCGCAAGGCTCTACGAGGAACACTGCAACGGCTGCCACGGGGCCGACGGACGCGGGGCCCCCGGGATCTATCCGCCGCTGGCGGGAAATCGCGCCGTGACGCTGCAGCGGCCGTCGAACCTGGTGCGCATCGTGGCCGACGGTGGCTTTCCACCGGCCACGGCCGGCAACCCGCGGCCATTCGGCATGCCGCCGTTCAGCCAGGTGCTCGACGATCGCGCGATCGCCGACGTGCTCACGTTCATCCGCCAGTCGTGGGGCAACCAGGCATCGAGCCTGGTGGCCAAGGACATCGATCGTGCGCGCCGCTGATCCAGCGGTCGCGGTCCGGCGGCGCTGAGCTCGCGGTCAACGTCGCCGCGCGCCCTGTTGCAGGCCGCCACGCTCACGACGGCCCCGGCGCGGGTCGCTCGAGGTCATGAATTAGCATCCGTAAGCCATGACCCTGACCCTTTCGCCGGCAACGGCCATTTCGCGCGCTGGAACGATTCTCATCATCGTCGCCCCGTCCGGGGCCGGCAAGACGTCGTTGGTTCGGTCGCTGCTGCAATCACGTCCGCTGATCCGCCATTCGGTCTCGTTCACGACGCGGGTACCACGACCCGGCGAGAGCGAGGGCATCGACTATCGGTTCATCGACCGCGACGAATTCGATCGGCGCCGGGCCGCCGGCGAGTTCCTCGAGTGGGCCGAGGTCCACGGCAATCTCTACGGCACGTCACGGCTGTGGATCGAGGAGCAGACGGTGCGCGGCGCCGACATCGTGCTCGAGATCGATTGGCAAGGCGCACGGCAGGTCCGGGCGCTGTTCCCCGACGCCGTCTCGATCTTCATTGCACCGCCGTCGCTGGCCGTGCTGCGCCAGCGATTGATGCAGCGAGCCAAGGATTCCGACGCCGTCATCGAGCGCCGGGTGGCGGCCGCGAGGAGCGAGCTTGAACATGCGGCCGAATTCCAATATATTATTGTAAATCAAGACTTTACTGAGGCGTGCGCGCAGTTGCTGGCAATCGCCGATGGGGCCCGCTGTCGCTACGACCGGCAACGGGCCCGTACACCGGCGCTGTTCGATGCCTTGGGGATGTAGCAAGCATACGAACCCGACTGCCGCGACCGACCAGTTTCGACCGACCTGTTTCTTCACTACAACCGAACAGCCGGGCCGCCGATCAGGCGGTTCTGCCGAACTTCACCGATCCTCCTCACTGGAATTGCACATGGCCCGCATCACTGTAGAAGACTGTCTCAAGCACATCCCCAACCGGTTCGAGCTCGCGTTGGTCGCGACCTATCGTGCCCGGATGCTCGCCCAGGGACATTCTGCGAAAGTCGAATCGAAGGACAAGCCGACGGTAACGGCGCTGCGCGAAGTAGCCGCCGGCAAGATCGGCCGCGAGATGCTGCGGCGCGTGCCGACGTGATCGCCTGACGGGCGCCTCCAGGAACCGGATGCCGACGACCGACCGAACCGAAGACCGAACCGCCGATCCGGTCGTGGGCCATTCCACGGGGACGGTCCGCCGCGCGCCCCTGCGCAAGGGTGCGGGCCCGCAGCCGATCGTCGAGACCACGGGGGCACCGACCCTCGAGCCGCTGCTTCAGGCGGCGACTTACCTGTCGGCCGCAGACCTCAAGCGGGTCCGGACGGCGTTTCGCCTTGCCGACCAGGCCCATCTGGGCCAATACCGCGCAAGCGGTGATGCCTACATCACCCACCCGATTTCGGTTGCGCTGATCTGCACGCAGTGGCGGCTCGACGCCGATGCGTTGATGGCTGCGCTGCTCCACGATGTCCTCGAGGACACGGGGATCAGCAAGCTGGAACTGGCCGAGCAGGTCGGCCCCGCTGTCGCCGAGATGGTCGACGGCCTGTCGAAGCTGGACAAGATCAAGTTCGGCAACCGCGAGCAGGCACAGGCCGAGAGCTTTCGCAAGATGCTGCTGGCGATGGCGCGCGACGTGCGCGTCATCCTCGTCAAGCTCGCCGACCGGCTGCACAACATGCGCACCCTCGATGCGGTGGCGCGGCACAAGCAGCGTCGGATCGCCGTCGAAACGATGGAGATCTACGCGCCGATCGCCAATCGGCTCGGGCTGAACAGCCTCTACCGCGAATTGCAGGACCTGTCGTTTCGCTACATGTTCCCGCTGCGGCACGAGGCGCTGTCCAAGGCAGTCCAGGCTGTCGGCAAGCAGCGCCGTGAGGCCATCGGCCGCGTGATCGACACGGTCGAGAAGGCGCTGTCCAAGATGCATGTCACGGCCGAGATCACGTCGCGCGAGAAGTCGCTGTACTCGATCTTCAAGAAGATGACCGACAAGCGGATCTCGTTTTCCGAGGTCAGCGACCTGTTCGGCATCCGCCTGATCGTTCCCGAGCTGGCGCAGTGCTACCTCGCGCTCGGGGCCCTGCACGGCGCGTTCAAGCCCAACACCAGCCGGTTCAAGGACTTCATCGCCATCCCGAAGGCCAACGGCTACCAGTCACTGCACACGACGGTGATGGGCCCGCATGGCGGCGAGATCGAGTTCCAGATCCGCACGCCGAAAATGCACCATCTGGCCGAGTCGGGCGTGGCGGCGCACTGGCTCTACAAGAACGAGGGCTACAGCACGAGCGATGTCCAGCTCCGGACGCTCGACTGGCTGAAGTCGCTGCTCGATATCCAGCAGCAGACCGGCGACTCGATGGAGTTCATCGATCACGTCAAGGTCGACCTCTATCCCGACGCCGTATACGTGTTCACGCCGAAGGGCCAGATCCGTGGGCTGCCGCGCGGGGCGACGCTGGTCGATTTCGCCTACAGCGTCCACACCGATGTCGGCAACCAGACAGTGGCCGCGCGGATCAACGGCGAGCTGGCGCCGCTGGGCACCGAACTCAAGCACGGCGACGTGATCGAGGTCGTCACCGATTCCCAGGCCAAGCCGAGCCCGGCATGGCTCGGCTACGCGCGCACCGGCAAGGCCCGCTCGGAGATCCGTTATTTCCTGCGGCGGATGAAGTACGGCGACTCGGTCGCGCTCGGTCGACGGCTGCTCGAACAGTCGCTTGCGAGTCTGCGGATCGACGGCAGCGCGGTCGACGCGGCCAAGATCGAGAAGGTCGCGCGCGACACGGCGGCCAAGTCCGTCGAGGACATGCTGGCCGACATCGGCCTCGGCCTCAAGCTCGCGCCGGTGGTCGCGCGCTCGATCGCACTCGAGCTGTCGGCCCAGTCCCCGGCGGCCAAATTCTCGGCCCGTCCGCTACCGATCCAGATCCATGCGGTCGACGGCATATCGGTCCAGTGCGCCGCCTGCTGCCATCCGCTGCCCGGCGACCGGATCACAGGTCACATGCGCGGCGGACACGGGCTGTCGATCCATCGCGCCGAAT
>JBEVJQ010000118.1:0-11794 GCA_040510055.1 Burkholderiaceae bacterium
GGATCGATGCCGGCGTCCTGAACGATCTCGAACAACAGCAGATGACACCCGACTGCAATCCCGCCGCCGGCCAGCGGGTGCTGATCCAGCGCAACGGCAACGTCGCCAACGACTGCACCGACCTCGTCCACCCGAGCGTGGCCCAGGAGGTGGCGTTGGCCGCACGCGTGGTCGGGCTCGACATCGCCGGCGTCGACCTGGTGACCGAGGACGTCTCGAAGCCGTTGGCCGCGACCCGCGGCGCGATCGTCGAAGTCAACGCCGGTCCCGGGCTGCTGATGCACCTGAAACCAGCCACCGGCCAGCCACGCCCGGTCGGCGACGCGATCGTCGAGCACCTGTTCCCCGGCAAGGAAAACGGGCGGATCCCGCTGGTGGGTATCTGCGGCAACCAGGGTGCCGGGCCGGTGGCCCAGCTCGTCGGCCATCTGCTGCGCGTGGCCGGCTACAAGGTCGGCATGGCCACCAGCACCGGCCTGACGATCGATCGTCGCGTCGTCGAGGCCGGCGACTGCACCCGCTGGGATTCGGCCCATCGCCTGCTGCGCAACCGCCTGGTCGAAGCCGCCGTGATCGAAAACGGGCCGGCGATGATCGCCAATGAAGGGCTGGCCTACGATCGCTGCCTCGTCGGCGTCGTCACCGACCTCGACCCGACGTTCACGATGCCCGACCGGTATCTCGATTCGCCCGAGCAGATCTGGAAGGTCGCGCGCACCCAGGTCGATGTCGTGCTCCCCGAAGGCGCGGCCGTACTCAACGCGCACGACCCGCAGGTTCTCGAGATGGCCGAGCTCTCCGACGGCCCACCGATTCTCTACGCGACCGATCCGTCGCTGGCAGCGGTGACCGCGCATTGCAGCCGCGGCGGCAAGGCGGTGGTGCTCGACGGCCATGCGGTCGACCTGGTCGACGGCACTCGGCGCGAACGACTGCTCGAACTGGGCAGTACTCTGTCCGATGGCCAGTGGCGCGGGACGTTCGCGGCCGGCAGCTTGCTCGCCGCCGTGGCAGCGGCGATTGGCCTCGGCCTGCCGCTCGAACGGCTGCGTGCCGGAATCTCGAGCTTCGTCCCGGTATTGACGCGGATGGTGGTCCCGGCCGGGAGAACGCCCGAACGCGGCAGGTCGGCGCCGGCTGCGGTGGCCACTGCGACGCCCGCGACCGCGGCGACTTCCTGAGTCAGGCGATGGAGATCGAACGCGTCCGGGCATTGCGCGGCCCGAACCTATGGACCCGCCGAACCGCGATCGAAGCGCTGGTCCGCTGCACGCCGATCGAACTCGAGGTCGACCGCATCGCCGGGTTCGAGGCCCGTTTGCGCGAACGCTTCCCGCAGATGGACGAATGGCACATGGCCGGCTCGGTCGAACCGGTCCCGCTTGCACGCGTGCTGGAGTTGGCCACGCTCGGGCTGCAGACCTGCGCCGGCTGTCGCGTGACCTTCAGCCACACGGTGGCCACCGTCGACGACGGCGTCTACCAGGTCGTCGTCGAGTACTCCGAGGAGGCGGTCGGGCGCAAGGCGTTGGAGGCGGCAAGGCAACTCTGCGAAGCGGCCATGAGGGATCGGCCGTTCGATGTCGGTGCCCAGATCGGGGCGCTGCACGAACTGGACGAGGACATCCGGCTCGGCCCCAGCACCGGCTCAATCGTCGACGCGGCCGTGGCTCGCGGCATTCCCTATCGGCGCCTGACCGACGGCAGCCTGGTCCAGTTCGGCTGGGGCAGTCGCGCGCGCCGCATCCAGGCGGCCGAGATCGACGCCACGAGCGCCATCGCCGAGTCCATCGCCCAGGACAAGGACCTGACCAAGGCCCTGCTCGAAGCCGCCGGCGTGCCGGTGCCGGAGGGACGTCCGGTTCGAACGCTCGACGAGGCCTGGGAGGCGATGGAAGCGCTCGGCGGTCGCGTCGTCGTCAAGCCGCAGGATGGCAACCAGGGCAAGGGGGTGACCGTCAACATCGCGACCCGCGAGCAGCTCGAGCACGCCTACGCGGCAGCGCGCGATCACAGCCGACACGTGCTGGTCGAGCGCTTCATCGCCGGCCACGACTTCCGGCTGCTGGTGGTCGGCGACCGGCTCGTGGCAGCGGCGCGACGCGATCCACCGTTCGTCATCGGCGATGGCGTCCATACCGTCACGCAACTGGTGGCCGAGGTCAATCGCGACCCGCGTCGCGGCGATGGCCACGCAACCTCGCTCACGCGGATCCGGCTCGACGACATCGCCAAGGCTCGGCTGACGCTGCAGGGAATGGCGGTCGATTCGGTGCCGCCGCACGGTCAGCGCGTGGTACTGCGCAACAACGCCAACCTCAGCACCGGGGGGACGGCCACCGACGTCACCGACGAGGTCCACCCCGAGGTCGCCGCTCGCGCCGTCGATGCGGCGCGCGCCGTCGGCCTCGACATCTGCGGCGTCGACATCGTCTGCCGCACCGTGTTCGCCCCGCTCGAGCAGCAGGGCGGCGGGATCGTCGAGGTCAATGCCGCGCCCGGTCTGCGAATGCATCTGTCGCCGTCATTCGGCAAGGGTCGCGCCGTCGGCGCGGCGGTGATCGCGACCCTGTTCGGATCGGACGACGATGGGCGGATCCCGATCGTCGCCGTGACCGGCACCAACGGCAAGACCACGACGGCCAAGCTGATCGCGCGAATCCTCGAGACTTCAGGGCTGCGCGTCGGAACCACCGGGACCGACGGCATCAGGGTCGGCAACAGCCTGCTCGACACCGGCGACTGCAGCGGGCCGAAGAGTGCGCGCAACGTCCTGCTCCATCCGGACGTCGATGCGGCGGTGTTCGAGACGGCGCGTGGCGGGATCCTGCGCGAGGGCCTGGGCTTCGACCGCTGCTCGGTCGCCGTGGTCACGAATATCGGCCACGGCGATCACCTCGGGCTCAACTACATCCACACCGCCGAGGACCTCGCGGTGCTGAAGCGCGTCATCGTCCAGAACGTCGCGCCGCGGGGCACCGCGGTCCTCAACGCCGAGGACCCGCTGGTGGTGCCGATGGCCGAGGTCTGTCCGGGCGATGTCATCTGGTTCGGCCCCGGCGCGGAGGGCTCGGCGACCGACGGCGGCTCGCTGATCGCCTACGAACGGGCACGCGGCCGTCGCGTCGTGTTTCGGCGCGGCAACCGGATCATCGCCGCCCGCGGGGAAACGGAAGTCACCTTCGACCTGGAGTCGACCCCGTTGACGCTGTCGGGTGCCGTCGGCTTCCAGGTCGAGAACGTCATGGCCGCCGTTGCCGCGGCCTGGGCCCTGGCGGTGGATTGGGCCGCGATCCACAAAGCGCTTGCCGATTTCGTCAGCGACAGTCGGACGGCGCCGGGCCGCTTCAACTTGATGGACTACCGCGGCGCGAAGGTTATCGCCGACTACGGCCACAACCCTGACGCCATGCTGGCCCTGGTCTCGGCAGTGGGCGCGTTGCCGGCGCGCCGGCGCTCGGTCGTGATCAGCGGCGCCGGCGACCGCCGTGACGAGGATCTGATCCGCCAGACCGAGATCCTCGGGTCGGCGTTCGATGACGTCATCCTCTACCAGGACGCCGCCCAGCGCGGCCGCGCCGACGGCGAGGTCCTGGCGTTACTGCGCAAGGGCCTCGAAGGCGCGCGCCGCGCCGACTACGTCGCCGAGATCCGCGGCGAGTTCGTCGCCATCGATCACGCGCTGTCGCGGCTCGAGGCCGGCGACCTGTGCCTGGTACTGGTCGACCAGGTCGACGAGGCGCTGGCCCATCTCGCAACCCGGGTCGACGAGGCGTCCTGCACGACCTGAAGGTCGCGTCGGACCGATGCATCCGAATTCCGCGCTGCCGCGTAGACGCTGACAGGGTGTCGATGCGCGGGCCGAGAACTGTCCCCGACTGAGCTGCGTGATGGGTTCTGCCTGGTCGCGCGCCGTCGAACTCACCCGGGCACGAGTCAGCGGCATGCCTGCCGCGCGCTCGGATCGTCCAGTTGCAGTTCCCATTTACCAGACGGAGTTCGATCATGAAGGAATCGGGGTTCAGGCCCTTGCGACGGCAGGTCACAGCGGCCGTGGCGGGGGCATTGGCGACGATGGCGCTGCTGGGCAGCAATGCGATGGCCTCGAGCCACCGCGAGGGTCCGTTCACCGCGATGCAACGCACCATCGACGGTACGGACTTCTATATGTTCCGGAGCTACGAAACCGGGAAGCAGGACACCGTCACGCTCCTGGCGAACTACATCCCGTTCCAGGATCCCGAGGGGGGCCCCAACTTCTACCAGTTCGATCCGGACGCGCTCTATGAGATCCACATCGACAACGACGGCGATGCCAAGGAGGACCTGACGTTCCAGTTCCGCTTCAAGAGCACGTCGAAGAAGACCGCGCTGCCGATCGGCGGCAAGCAGGTTCTCATCCCGCTGATCAATTCCGGTCGGATCGACGCCACCAATTCGCCGGCCCTGAACGTGCGCGAGACCTACACCGTCGATCTGGTGCGCGGTGGTCGCCGCAGCGGGACGCGCGAGCGGCTGACGAATGCCGCCAACGGCAGCGACACTTTCGACAAGCCGGTGGACTACGTCGGCGAAAAGACCTTCGGTAGCTTCCAGGGCTACGAGACCTATGCCGACAGGCACATCTACACGGTCCAGATCCCCGGTTGCGGCAACGGCCGGGTTTTCGTCGGGCAGCGGCAGGAGTCGTTCTACATCGCCGTCGGCGAAATCTTCGACCTTGTCAACCTCAACCCCCTGGGTCCGGAGGTGAACGGCAATACCAACGATCTGGAACGGAAGAACATCAGCACGCTCGCCCTGGAGGTGCCGACCAGCTGCCTCACCACGGGCAGTGATCCGGTCATCGGCGGCTACACCAGCGCCAGCCTGCGCCAGGTCCGGCTGCTCGATCCCGATCCCGGCACGTCGATCGACAACGCCTCGCTCAGTGCCGGCGCCTGGTCGCAGGTGTCGCGCCTCGGGATGCCGCTGGTCAATGAACTCGTCATCGGCCTGGACGACAAGGATCGGTTCAATTCGTCACGGCCATCGGGCGATGCGACCTTCCTCGACTACGTGGCCAATCCGACGCTGCCCGCGATCGTGGAGAGCCTGTTCCCGGCGGCCAAGGCGCCCACGAACTTCCCGCGGACCGATCTCGTCGCCGCGTTCCTGACCGGTATCGAGGGCGTCAACAAGCCGAGGACAGTGGTGCCGTCGGAAATGCTGCGGCTGAATACCTCGATCCCGCCGACCCCGATCGACCGGCAGAATCCGCTCGGTGTCGCGGCCAACGACCTGGCCGGCTTTCCGAACGGCCGCCGTCCTGCGGACGACGTCGTGGACCTGTCGTTGCGCGTGGCCATGGGCGCGCTCTGCGTCCTGACCGGTGCCAACGATGCGCTGAAGGTCGGTTGCAGACCATCCGATGCGCCGGCGGGCGGCCTCGCCGTGACCGACGGCGTGCGCAAGACGGCCGTGTTCCCGAACTTCTGGCCGCGGTTCCCCTACCTCCTCGCGCCGCTTCCGGGCGCCGTCAACCGCTAGGAGCAACCACCATGTCGAAGACGAACAAGCGCGCGCGGCGGGCCTCGGCCGTCGCCGCTGCACTGGCCGGGGGCCTGCTGGTCGGTGCCTGCGGTGGCGGCGGCGACGGCGACGGTTCACCCAGCGGCATCGACCCGGGGGTCAGCGGAGCAGTCGCGCAGGGCGGCGGTACGGTTCCGCCCGAGGCCAGCAGCAGCGTTGCAGCGATGCTCGCCTGGGCGAGGTCGCAGGGGGCGAGCGAAACGGCCGAACCGCTGCAGACCCATACGTTCAGGCCGCCACTGGACGACACGACCGAGACGTCGCCGGGCTGAGCGCCTGCGATCCCCGATATCGGGTTCGTCGTCGACTGCGGTCGGCTACCATCCTCCGTGTGCCCGGTTCTTCGGACGACGGTGGCCCAAGATGGATTGCATCGCCTCGGTTCGCGGCTTTCGGATCTGGGATTCGCGTGGCCGACCGACGGTCGAAGTCGAAGTCGCGCTGGACAACGGCGTCATCGGCCGCGGGATCGCCCCGGCCGGGGCATCGCGCGGCTCGAACGAAGCCGTCGACCTGCGCGACGGCGGCGCCGCATACGGCGGCTACGGCGTCGATCGGGCGCTTGCCAATGTCGACGGCGAGATCGCCGCCACCCTCGAGGGACGCGATCCGGTCGACCAGGCCGATTGCGACGGCGCGCTGTTGCGGCTCGACCCGTCGCCGACCAAGGCCCGGCTCGGCGGCAACGCGGTGGTGGCAACGTCGATGGCAATTCTCGATGCCGCGGCGCGCAGTCGCGGAGTCCCGGTCTGGAAGCTGCTGGCCGGCGACGCTGCCATCGAGATGCCGCTGCCGCAGATCCAGATATTCGGCGGCGGGGCCCATGCCGGTCGCCGCGTCGACATCCAGGATTTCCTGGTGATGCCGATCGGCGCCAGCAGCTTCGACGAGGCGATGGTGATGGCCGCCGACGTCTACCGCGTCGCCGGTGACGAAATGGAGCGGCGCAATCGCCGCCACGGCGTAGCCGACGAAGGCGGCTGGTGGCCGGATTTCGATTCCAATGAGCAGGCGCTCGGCGTGCTCGCAGCGGCGATCGACAGGGCCGGCTACCGCAACGGCGAGGTCATGATCTGCCTCGACATCGCTGCGTCGGAATTCGGCCGCCGTGGCCGCTATCGACTGGGGCTCGGTGACGCGGAGTACGACACTGCGGGCTGGCTCGAGCAGTTGACGGCGTGGATCCGCCGCTACCCGGTGATCTCGGTCGAGGATCCGGTGGCCGAGGACGACGACGACGGAATGCGCCAGTTCACCCGCGAGATGGGCGACAGCATCCAGGTGATCGGCGACGACTTCCTCGTGACCAATGCCGAGCGCGTCCGGCATGCGGCCGCGAATGGCTGTTGCAACGCGGTGCTGCTCAAGCCGAACCAGGCCGGCACGGTGACCGAAACCCGGGCGGCGCTCGACAGCGCGCGGACGCTGGGCTGGGGGACCGTGGTCTCGGCACGCTCCGGCGAGACCGAGGACGTGTTGATCACGCACCTGGCGATCGGCTGGAACGCCGGCCAGTTGAAGGTCGGCTCGTTCGCCCGGTCCGAGCGGATGGCGAAGTGGAACGAAGCGTTGCGGATCGAACGGCGCGGCGTCCAGGTGGCGCGCTATGCCGGCGCGCGCGCGCTGCCGGTCAGGCGCCTGCGCGACGGCCTCGACCCCGCCGTCCCCGCAGCCGGCGATCGTTGAGCGCCCCGGCGTTCGTCGACCTCGCGGCCGACCCCGAGCGCGTCCGCGCCCTCCTCGTCGCTGCCGGGCTGATCGCCGCCACGGCACCGACCCCGCCGATCGAGGCGCTGACCGGCGGCGTCTCGTCGAACATCCTCAAGGTCGAACTGCCGTCGGGACCGGTCTGCGTCAAGCAGGCGCTCCCGAGGCTCAAGGTTGCCAAGGACTGGGAGGCGCCGACCAGCCGCGTGTTCGCCGAGATCGACTGGCTCGGCGCCGCGCAGCGGATCGTCCCGGGTTGCGTGCCACGCGTACTCGGCGCCGATCGCGAGCGCGGCGCGTTCGTGATGGAGTATCTCGGAGGACGTGCCAACTGGAAGGCCGAGCTGCTCGCCGGCCGCATCGACGTCGGCGTCGCCGAAAGAGTCGCCGCCGCCGTGGTCAGCGTCCACCGCGCCACTGCCGGCGATCCGGCCGTTGCCCGGTCGTTCCGCTACGACGGAACGTTCTTCGCGATCCGGCTCGAGCCCTACCTGGTCGAGGCAGCGCGCGTGCACCCGGATCTCGCGACCGAACTGATCGGCCTGGTCCACGTCACGCAGACGACGCCACGGGCATTGGTCCACGGCGACATCAGCCCGAAGAATATCCTGCTCGACGGGACGATGCCGGTGCTGCTCGACGCCGAATGTGCGTGGTACGGCGACCCGGCATTCGACCTCGCCTTCCTGCTGAACCACATGCTGCTCAAGACCGCGCACCTGCCAGCGCACGCCACGCTCATCGGTGAACTCTACCAGGCCATCTGCCGCGTCTATCTGGCCGGCATCGACTGGGAGCCGGCGGCTACCTTCGAACGACGGTGCGCGCGTCTGCTGCCGGGCCTGCTGCTGGCGCGGATCGACGGCAAGTCGCCGGTCGAATACCTCGACGATGCGACCCGGGTCGCCGTTCGCCGGAGCGCCCGCGCCTTGCTCGCGCAACCGCGCGACCGGCTGGCCGACGTGCTGGCCGCGTGTGGCTGATCTGATGCGCGATCAGCGCGATCAGGGGACGGGCACTAACGCGACAGCGTGAACTCGACCTCGGTTCCGTCGCCTTCGAGGCCAGCGATCCGCAGCACGGCGCATGGATACGAGAGCACCTGCGCCTGCAGCGCACCGCGCGGCGGCGGCACGATCCGCCCGGCGACCCGCAGCGGCTCTCCCGTTGGCCGAGTCACCCGCTCGACGACGAGCCGGTAGCCGGGGTTCGGCAGCGCGCCGGCATGGACCAGGACGATGGCCTCGCCGCGGCTCCAGGCCACCGGCCAGGCCGCGATCGAATCGGCAATCGTCGCGGAGATCCCGGCATCGTCGAGCCGCCCCGACAGGCCTTCGTGCGCCCGCACCAGGCGGGCGAATGGCTGCTCGCCGCCGCGGGGACAGGCAGCGTAGCGCGACTCGTGGACGACGAGCCCGTTGTCGGCATCGATCGGCGGCGGTGTCGTCAGCGACGGCGCAGATGACGGCGATGGCGATGTCGATGTCGATGTCGATGTCGATGGCGATGCCGATGCCGATGCCGATGGCCAGGGCGACGACGGTCCCGACGCCGCCTCCGACGTCACCTGCGAACCCGCTCGTTCGCGCCCGGGGACATCGCCGTCGGCTTTCCGCGCCGAGCAGGCGGTGGCAGCGAGTCCGAGCAACGTGATGGCAACGATCGCCGCGGCGTCAATGCCCCGCGCGCCACTCACTTCGGCCTCACCGAACCGTTGACCTGCGGGTTGACGCCGCCGAACGGCGCCACCGAGAAATCGATGCCATCGACGTTGCCGCGCGGTTCGATCGCCTGCAGCGTACCCGACAGCAGCGGCCAGGCGCCACAGGCCTCGCCCTTGCTGCAGACCGTGCCGTCGTTGTCGAGATCGGATCCCGCGATCACCGAGATCCGTCGTGTCCCCGGGACCGTGACGGAGTAGCTGTAGGCCCCTTCGGTCGCCGACGGCGAGGCGCCCTGGGCGACGATCCCGCCCTCCGGATCGTCGGCATCGATCACCAGCACGTAGACCGGTCCGACGCTGCCGGCACCGCCAGCGGCAGCAGTGCGCCGCTCGATCGCCACCGGGACCGCGAGCGACCGGTCCGGCGCGAGCCGCACGACCACGTTCGGATAGGCCGAGGTGTTGTCGGCCATCGCCGCCCGGTTCGCGGTGACGACATAGGTGCCGAGTCCCGTCGCCGGATCGACGGCGCCAGCCTTCGGCGCAACGCCGATCACGGCTGCGTCGGCAGTGACCGAGACCACCTGTTCGCCGGCACTGCCGGTCAGGACCAGCGCGAACTCCACCGCCTGGGCGATGCTGCCCAGGCTCAGCGATCCCGGCTGGGCGACGACCTGGCCGGCCACCGGCGGCGGCCGGCCCTGGCCAAGGCTCTGCAGCGCCATTTGCGCGGCCTTGCCGGCGTTGATCAGTCCGTAGCCGAACGACGGGTCGCGCCCCGGCGCGCCGAGATCGTCGACGATCTGGCCGTCGCGGATCCACTGCTCGATGGTCGCGATCGGCAGCGCGGGATTGATCCACCGGATCAGCGCGAGGACGCCCGCCGCATGCGGCGCGGCCATCGACGTGCCGACGAGATAGCCGTAGCTCGGCGACCGGCCAGCGGTGCTGATGGTGGCCACGGTGCTGTAGATGCCGTCGGGAAGGCCTGTACCTGTCGTCGATTGCGACGTGTCGCCACCCGGGGCGGCGATGAAGTTCTCCGGCCCGACGTTCGAGTAGCGGGCGCGCTCGCGGCGGGCATCGATGGCCGCGACCGAGAACACGGTCGAGCAATTGGCCGGAAAACCGACGGGGGCCGCCTGCGCCGGGGTCGATTCGTTGCCCGCGGCCGCCACCACCATGACACCGGCGGCGCGCACCTCGTTGAACAGCTGCTGCGGGCCGGCCTCGCAAGCCACGCCGCTCGCGCCCAGGCTCAGGTTGATGATGTCGGCGCGACGCGCGGGCGCCGTCCCGCTGCTGTTGGCCAGTCCCGCGGCGAAGCGGATTGCCTGCTCGAGGTCGAAGTACGAACCGCCGCCTTCGGCGCCCAGTGTCCGGATCGGCATGATCCGGGCGATCGGCGCGACGCCGGCCACGCCGATGGCGTTGTAGGTCTGTGCGGCGATGGTCCCGGCGACGTGCGTTCCGTGGAATACCGAGCCGGCGCGCGTCGACGGATCGTCGGCATCGGCGTCGGGACCGTCGCCGTCGCCGTTACGTGGGTCGGAGGCGAAGTCGGCGCCGGCCACGAGCTGGCCGGCGAGATCCGGATGGTCCGAGACGATGCCGCTGTCGAGCACGGCGACGATCGGCGTCGCATTGGCCGCCGGGGTGAAGCTGGCCAGCTGCTGGGCCGCCGCCGGCAGGTTGATGGCGTCGTAATGCCAGCGCTGGCGCCCGTATTCGCGATCGTTCGGCGGAAACTCCTGCATCCGGTCGGCCAGTTGCCGGACGTGGAAGTTTGGCTGCGCCGACCGGAACTGGCCACTGGCGACCATGGCCTTCGCCAGGTCCAGCGTCTGGCGCAGCTGCCGGGCTTGCTCGCTCATGCCGGCGCGCCATGCCAGCGCCCCGGCGCCGCCGCCGGCGCTCTTGACGCCGGCACCGCCCGCCCCGGGGCTGCCGCCGACCGCAGCGATCTCGGGTCGCGTGTGGGCAGCAAATGCCACGGCCAGCCGCCCGGCATCCTGCGGCACGGCGATCAACATCGCGCCGCCGGCTGCAGCAGCCCCGGCATCGAGAACGACCAGGCCAGCGGCAGTCGCCTTGACCACCGGACCGTCGGCGGCCGCCGACGCCGGGGCCGCGACCGCGACGATCTCACCGGGGATCGGTGTCTCGGCCGCCGCCTCGGCATTGGCGCAGGCAACAGCACCGGGCGGCGTGACCCGAAGCTGGTAGATGCTGCCTGCCCGCGATCCCTGCTGGTAGAGCTCGACGCCCAGCGCGTAGTTGCCGTCGGTCGCGATCCTGATGCACTCGTAGCTGTTGGTGCCGACCGATCGGCCAACCAGTTGCCGCTGGGCGTTGTACAGATAGAGGTCGATGTCGACCTGGGCCGGATCGGCGTTGAAATCCAGCTCGACCACCTGGCCGGCCAGCAGACGCACCGAGTAGCCATCGATGAAGTCGCCCGCGGCACTGACGGCACCGGCGGGGCCGGCGCCGGCCGCCGTCAGGTAGCCGGTCGCCTGTCCGGGATTCGATAGTGGCTGCAGCGTCTCGAAGCTGTCGTTCGATCGGCGTCCCGCCTGGTTGGGATCATTGTTGTCGGTGTCGACGGTCTGCGACTCCGCGACCGAGATCCGGCCGCTGACGACATAGGCCGGTCCAGCCGGAGGAGCGCCTGGGCCCGAGACCGCGGTGGGACCGTCGCTGCCGCCGCCGCAACCGGCGATGGCCAGGCAGCCACCGGACATGAGTGCGCCAAGCAGGCTGCGCGAGCCCGGGGACTTGATGGATTTCATCGTGACGGGCTCCGCGGTGTGACAGTGCGCAGCCGCTGCGCCGGCGGCTGGTGGCCCTGGA
>JBEVJQ010000119.1:0-14015 GCA_040510055.1 Burkholderiaceae bacterium
CGGACTCGCCGCCGAGGGGGTCACGCTCGGTGACCGGGTCGCGATCATCGCTCGCAACTCGCACGCGTTCGCGGCCATGCGGTTCGCGCTGGCCCGTCTCGGCGCCGTGCTGGTACCGATCAATTTCATGCTCAACGCCGAAGAGGCGCGATTCATCCTCGAGCACAGCGGTGCAACGATGTTGTGCGTCGATTCGGCGATGGCGGCACTGGGGCAGGCGGCGAGCCGCAACACCGCGGTGCGGACCCTGGTCTGGCTGCCAGGCGAGCAACCGGCAGAGCCGGTGCCCGGGCTGGTCAGTTTCGAGGCCCTGCTGCTGGCCGATGCGCTGCCGCCCGAGCGCGACGTCGACGCCGGCTCGCTGCTGCAGATCATCTACACCAGCGGCACGGAATCGCGGCCGAAAGGGGCGATGCTGACGCACGGGGCCGTGGTCGCCGAGTACGTGACCTGCCTGGTCGACGCCGAGATCGCCGAGGACGACCGGGCACTGCATGCGCTGCCGCTCTATCACTGTGCCCAACTCGACGTCTTCTTCGGACCCGGTATCTACGCCGGGTGCGTGAACGTGATCACCGGCCAGCCGACGCCTGACAACCTGCTCGCGCTGATGGAAGCGAATCGGATCACGTCGTTCTTCGCGCCGCCCACGGTCTGGATCGGACTGTTGCGCTCGCCGCGATTCGACAGGAGCGACCTGTCGGCGCTCGAGAAGGGGTACTACGGCGCGTCGATCATGCCGGTCGAGGTGCTCAAGGAGATTCAGCGCCGGTTGCCGAAAGTGCGGCTGTGGAATCTCTACGGCCAGACCGAGATCGCGCCGGTGGCCACGGTGCTCAAGCCCCGCGACCAGTTGCGCAAGGCCGGCTCGGCCGGACGGCCGGCGCTCAATGTCGAGACCCGCGTCGTCGATGACGCGATGACCGACGTGCCGGTGGGCGCCGTCGGCGAGATCGTTCACCGCTCGCCGCAACTGCTGCTGGGCTACTACAACGATCCCGAACGGACCGCGGCGGCGTTCGACGGCGGCTGGTTCCACAGCGGCGACCTGGCGACGGTCGACGACGAAGGCTACATCACCGTGGTCGACCGCAAGAAGGACATGATCAAGAGCGGCGGCGAGAATGTCGCCAGCCGCGAGGTCGAGGAAGCGATCTACACCATCGACGGTGTCTCGGAGGTGGCCGTGATCGGCCTGCCCGATGAGCACTGGATCGAGGCAGTGACGGCGGTGATCGTCGCGAAGAGCGGGGCGACATTGACCGAGGCAGGCATCATCGAGCAGTGCCGCACCCGCCTAGCCGGATACAAGGTTCCGAAGCGCGTGATCCTGGTCGATGCGTTGCCGAAGAATCCGAGCGGCAAGCTGCTGAAGCGCGAACTGCGGCAGCGCTACGCGGGCTAGATCGCGTGGCAGTGGCCCGGCCGCGAAACGCTACTGCCGGTGCTCGTCGCTGGCCGTCTCGAACCGTCCCGGCATCACGATCTCGAGCAACTCGAGATCGTCGGAGTGGCCCAGCTCCGTGTGCCGGATCCCGGGCGGCTGGTGGACGCAGGTGCCCGGCGTCATCCGGACCTTGCCGACGCCTTCGTAGTCGAACTCGATCCAGCCCTTGAGCACATAGACCATCTGGAACGTGACGTCGTGATGGTGCCGGGTGCTGACCGCCTCGGTGCCGGGGACGGCGCGGATCACATGGGCGACGACCGCGCCATCGGTGGCGTCGAGGATGCCGAGGTCGCGATAGGCGAAGAACGGTCGCAAGCCGTTGGTTTCGAAGGCCGAGTCGTCGGCGTGGCTCACCGAGAATTTCATGGTCATCCCCCCGCTGGGGTCACCGGTTGTTCGGCGAGTTGCGCGCGCGTCGGCAGGCCCTCGGTGTCGCCCAGTACCTGGACGGCACGGGCGCCGATCCATGCGCCGCGTCGGACGGCGGTCTCGAGGTCGCAGCCCTCGAGCAATGCGCTGATGACGCCGACGGCGAACCCATCGCCGGCGCCGACGGTATCGACGATCTTCGGCACCGGGTATCCGGCGACCCGTCCGCGTCGATCGGCGCTGTCGAAATAGGCGCCCTCGGAGCCGAGCTTGATGATCACGATCGACACGCCTCGGTCACGGTAGAACCGGGCGATCCCCTCCGGCGTCTCGGCGCCGGTGAGCAATCGGCCCTCTTCAATGCCCGGCATCACCCAGTCGGCCTGGAATGCCAGTTCGTTGATGACTTCGCGCATCTTCTCCGGCGATGGCCAGAGGCTAGGGCGCAGGTTCGGGTCGAACGAGACTGTCCGGCCGGCAGCGCGCATCAGTTCGATGCTGCGGCGCGTGGCCGCGAGACAAGTGGGCGACAGGGCGGCGAAGATGCCGGTCGCGTGGAGGTGGCGGGCGGCCGTGAGCCAGTCGACGTCGATGTCGTCCGGGCCCATCCGGCTCGCGGCCGACCCCTGGCGGTGGTACTCGATCGCCGGATCGGCGGCAGCGCCGACGGCCCCGGGCGCGACGCGCCCCTTGAACATCATCCCCGTGCGCTCGGTGGCACGGCATTCGACGCGCGAGCAGTCGATGCCTTCGGCCGCGATGGCGCCGAGCAGATAGCGGCCCATCGAATCGGCGCCGAGCCGACTGGCCCAGCCGACGCGCAGGCCGAGCCGCGACAGGCCGATCGCAACGTTGGTCTCGGCACCGGCCGTGCGCTTGGCGAACGACTCGGCCTGTTCGATCGGGCCGGGGCGATCGGCGACCAGCAACACCATCGCCTCGCCGAAGGTGATGACGTCGAGGCTCACCGGCGGCGTTCCTTGGAACCGGTGTGGACCGTGACGGCGCGTCGGGCGTTGGTCGCGGCGGCGGCGTTGGTCGCGGCGGCGGGGGCGATGTTCATCGCGATGGCGGAGGCGGCGACGGCGCTGTCCATCACGGCGGAGGCTGCGCTCATCGCGATGGCCGCAGCTTGACCGCGTCGCGTGCCAGTGCGGTGATCCGCTCCCAGTCGCCGGCGGCCACGGCATCGGCCGGCGTCAGCCAGGAGCCGCCAACACAGGCAACGTTCGGGAGGGCAAGGAAGTCGGGCGCGGTCGCCGCGCTGATCCCACCGGTCGGGCAGAAGCGAAGGCCGGGAAACGGTCCGGCCAGCGCCTTGAGCATGCCGATGCCACCGGCCTGGCTCGCCGGGAACAGCTTCAACGAGCCGAGGCCGGCGGTGCGCGCGGCGATCACGTCGGACGGCGTCATCACGCCGGGCAGGAACGGCAGGCCGCTCTGCCGCGACGCATCGGCAAGGGCCGGAGAGAAACCGGGGCTGACGCCGAAGCGGGCGCCGGCCTGGACCACCGCGTCGAACTCATCCACTCGGGTCAGGGTGCCAGCGCCGACGATCGCGCCCTCGACCTCGCGGGCGACAGCCGCGATGGCGTCGAGCCCGGCTGGCGTGCGCAGCGTGATCTCGAGGACCCGGACGCCGCCGGCGACCAGCGCCCGAGCCAGCGGGACCGCCTGGTCGAGCCGGTCGATGACGATCACCGGGATGATGGGACCATCGTCGAGGATGGCGGCCACCGGGTCGTCGGCGGCGCGTGATCCGGAGGTCTGGCGTTGGGAGGATTCGGACATGGCTCGTTCCCTGGCGTTTGCCGCCACGATCGGTGCCGGCGATGGTGACACGGGCGGCGCGAAGTGACCAGTGCGCGCTCAGACTTCGGCCAACGCCAGCAGCGACGCCGCATAGCCCGGGGCCGTCGGTTCATGCATGAAGTAGGCGTGCGTCGTCTGCCACGACGTGGCCCGGACCCGCTCGACCCATCGGCCGAGGTCGGCGTCCGAATAGGTTTCGAGCCGCAACCGCAGATAGCCCCACGAGGCCGTCTCCACCAGCGGCGGCGGCGCGTTGTCCTCGCGCTCCGACAGGCACAATGCGGCGCCGGCCGCCCGCAGCACCGAATAGACCTCGTCGTCGAACCAGCTGTCGTTGCGAAATTCGAAGGCGGCACCGTGGTCGGCCGGCAGGTGCGCGATGAAGGCCTCGAGACGGGGAAGATCCTTCTTGAGGTTCGGCGGCAGCTGGAACAGGACCGGCCCGCGCTTGTCGCCAAGCGAATCCAGATTTCGGTACAGGTAACCGAGCGGCTCGGCCGCCTCGGCCTTCAGCCGCGTGATGTGGGTGATCCGGCGCGACGCCTTGATGGCGAAGCGAAAATGCGCCGGCGTCGCCGCCGCCCAGTTGGCGAGGACCTCGGCGCGGGGCATCCGGTAGAAGGTGTTGTTGATCTCGACCGTTGGCAGGCGCTCGGCGTAGAACGCCAGCATGTCGTCGGCCTTGACGTCGTCGGGATAGAAGGCGCCCTTCCACTCCTTGAACGCGTAGCCGCTTGCTCCGGCCAGGATCGACGCCGAGACCATCGTGTCAGCGCAATTCACGGACCATGTTGCGCGCGATGATCAGCTGCTGGATCTGCGTCGTCCCCTCGTAGAGCCGGAACAAGCGGACGTCGCGATAGAAGCGCTCGATCCCGTACTCCGACAGGTAGCCGGCGCCACCGAGGATCTGGACCGCGCGGTCGGCCACGCGCCCGCACATTTCGGAGGCGAACAGCTTGCAGCACGAAGCCTCGGTCGAGACGGTCAGACCCTCGTCACGGCGGCGCGCGGCGTCGACCGTCATCGCCTCGGCCGCGTAGATCTCGGCACGACTGTCGGCCAGCATCGCCTGGATCAACTGGAATTCGGCGATCGGACGGCCGAATTGCTTGCGCTCGATCGCGTAGCGCAGCGCGTCGTCGAGCATCCGCTGGGCAACGCCGACGCAGACTGCGCTGATGTGGATCCGGCCCTTGTCGAGAACCTTCATCGCGGTCTTGAAGCCGCGCCCCTCTTCGCCACCGATCAGGTTCTCGGCCGGGATCTTGCAATCCTCGAAGATGACGTCGCAGGTATGCGCGCCGCGCTGGCCCATCTTGCGGTCGCTCTTCCCGAGGCTGATGCCGGGCGAGCGGGCATCGACGATGAACGCCGACACGCCGCTCGCCCCCTTCTCGGCCGGGTTGGTCCGTGCCATCAGCGTGAACAGACCCGCTTGCGGGGCGTTGGTGATGAAGCGCTTGGTCCCGTTGACCACGTAGTGGCTGCCATCGGCCGAGCGGATCGCCGTCGTCTTCAACGACGCGGCGTCGGAGCCGGCGTCGGGTTCGGTCAGCGCGAACGACGCGATCGACTCGCCGCTCGCCAGCCGCGGCAGGTATTTCTCCTTCTGGGCCGCCGTGCCGTCCAGGAGAATTCCCTGTGAGCCGATGCCGACGGTGGTCCCGATCACCGAGCGGAATGCCGGCGATGTCCGGCACAGCTCGAACAGGACACGGACCTCTTCCTCCATCGTCAGGTCGAGGCCGCCGTACTCCTCGGGAATGGTCAGGCCGAACAGGCCGAGGTCGCGCATCCCGGCGACGATCGCCGGCGGGAGCTCATCGGTCTCGGCGACCTCGTTTTCGGCTGGTACCAGTCGCTCGCGGACGAAGCGGCGAACGCTGTCGAGCAGGGCTTCGAGGGTTTCCGCATCACGGATCATGTTCGACCTCCGGGTTCGAGGATCATTGTCGACCGGTCGGCCTCTCGCTGGCAAACGTTCATATCCCGAGATAGGCCTTGCGGATCTCGGGCTGCGCCATGAGATCGTCGGGCTGGCCTTCGGCCACGACGCGCCCGAGTGCGAGCACGTAGGCCCGATTCGAGATCCGCATCGCCAGCGACACGTTCTGCTCGACCAGCATCACCGTCAGCCCCTGGGCATTGATCCGGCGCACCGTCTCGAACAGGTCGTTGACGACGAGCGGCGACAAGCCGATCGATGGCTCGTCGAGCAGCAGCAGCCGTGGCCGGGCCATCAGGGCGCGGCCGACGGCGCCCATCTGCTGCTGGCCGCCCGACAGTTCGCCGGCCGGACTGGACAGTTTCTCCCCCAGTGCCGGGAATAGCGCGAGCACCTCGTCGAGCGATTCGCGTCGACGGGCGCGAGCCGCGGGGACGACGCTGCCGATCTCGAGGTTCTCGCGAACCGTCATCCGCGTGAACAGCCGTCGCCCTTCCGGAACGACGGCGATGCCGGCCGCGCAGAAGCGATGGGGTGCGACGCGCGTCAGGTCGCGACCATCGAGCGCGATCCGACCGCCACGCGCCCGCAGGATGCCGGCCAGCGCGTGGATCAGCGTCGTCTTGCCGGCCCCGTTCGGACCGACGACGCAAAGCAGTTCACCTCGGCGCACGTTCATCGACACCTGCCACAGCGCCGGCGCCGGTCCGTAGGAGACATCGAGATCGCGGACCTCGAGCAACATCGGCCGCGGCACCCCGGGCGGAGCGACCTCAGGCATCGGCGATCCCCAAGTAGGCCTTGATCACCTCGGGCCGTTTCATCACCTCGGCGGCGGCGCCTTCGGCCAGCACCCGCCCCTGGTCGAAGACGACGATCCGGTCAGTCAGCGCCATGACCGCGTCCATCACGTGCTCGACGAAGACGACGGTGGAACCCTGGTCGCGGATCCGGCGGATCATCACCACGGCCTCCCGGATCTCGACCGGCGTCAGCCCGCAGAGCACCTCGTCGAGCATCACCAGCGATGGCCGCGCGGCCAGGGCGCGGGCCAGCTCGAGGAACTTGCGCTGGTGCAGGTTGAGGTCGTGGGGCCGGGAATCGGCCCGGGCTGCGAGGTGACAGAAGTCCAGCCACTGACGCGCCTGACCACGCCCGACGGCAACCGTCTGGGCCCGGCTGGGCCCGTACATCGCGGCGATGGCGACGTTGTCGAGCACCGACAGGTGGGCGAAGGGCCGTGGAATCTGGTAGGTCCGCGCGATCCCGGCCTGGGCGATCCGGTGCCCCGGCAATCCCGTGATGTCCCGTTGCTCGAGCCGGATCGTTCCCGCCGTCGGCGCGAAGTGGCCGCTGACGAGGTTGATGAACGTCGACTTGCCCGAACCGTTGGGGCCGACCAGGCCGAGGATCTCCCCGCGCCGGACGTCGACGTCGACGCCGCTGAGCGCGCGCAGGCCGCGAAACGACTTCGCAAGGCCGCGGGCGCTGAGCAGGATGTCGGCGTCGCCGTCACGGCCCGCACTGCGTCCCGAATCGACACCGTCGACGACGCCGCCGATCGCGGTTGGCCGGGCGTGCTCGACCGGCTTCGCGACGGGCGACCCGGCGGCGGTCGCAGCGGCAGCGGCAGTTCCGGGCACCACTCGCGGCGAGTCGCCTCGCGGTCGCCGGCGACCGACCCGTTCGACGATGCCTTCCGGCATGAACAGGATCGCGGCGACCAGGACCGCCCCGGTCGCGGCCTTGCCCAGGATCGCCAGCTCGCCGCCGGTGAACGAATAGAGCAGTGCCGTGATCACGATCGCGCCGATGGCCGGGCCGGCCCAGTGGCGGGTGCCGCCGAGGATGCTCATCAGCACGACGGTCAGCGGTACGGTGATGTTGAACACCTCGCTGGCGGTGACGTAGGAGATGAACAACGCATGGATGCCGCCGGCCAGCCCGGCCAGCGCGCTCGAAGTCGCCAGCGCCAGCAATTTCCAGCGAAAGGTCGGTACCCCGACCCCCTCGGCCGCATCCTCGTCGTCATGGATCGCGAACAGCCCGGCCCCGAAGCGCGATGCGAAGATCGACCAGGCGGCCAGCATCGTGACCGTGGCCGCGCCGAGCGCCAGCAGATAGAAGGTCGACGATGCGGTCGGCCCGATCGCCGGAACCGGAACGGCGTTGAGGTAGACACCGGGCCCGCCATCGAGTGGCGTGTTCACGACGATCGTGGCCAGCACGAAAGTCGCGGCCAGCGTCAACAGCGCGAACAGTTCGCCGCGCACGCCCCTGACGCGGAACACGACAGCGCCGAGCGCGACGCCGAGCAGCGCGGCCACCGCCGTAGCCAGCGGCAGGCTGGCGAGGAACGACCAGTCGAACTTCGAGGTCGCCGTGGCCGTCGTGTAGAGGCCGGCGCCGAAGAAGGCGCCATGGCCGAACGAGAAATAGCCGGCGTAACCCGACAGGATGTTCCAGGAAGTGGCGAGCACGATCCAGTGGAACACCAGGTAGAGCAACGATTCGTAGAACGCCGGCATTCGGGCCACGGGCAGGAACGCGAGCACGCCCGCGGCGACCCCGATCGCCAGAGCCGGGCGCGCGTTGGCCAGCGTCCGGCGCGGGCGCGCCGAAGCGGGGGGCGCGATCGTCATCGGATCCGGCCCGGCCGTACGAGCAGGATCACGATCAGCAACGTGAACGACACCAGCGGAGCCCACGATGGCGCCGTCAGCGCCATGGTCACCGCCTCGCTGACGCCGATGACGATCCCCCCGATCAACGGGCCGATCGCGCTACCGAGCCCGCCGATCATTACGGCGGCGAACACCACGCCGATCCAGGTGTAGATCTGCGACGGGCTGAGCGTGAAGGTCAACGCCAGGCAGACCCCGGCAATCCCGGCCAGGGCCGCGCAGACACCGGCCAGGACGAGGCTGTTGATCCGGGCGTTGACGCCGAACGCAGCGGCGATCGGCGCATCCTCGGCTGCTGCCCGGAGCGACTTGCCCAGATCGGTATAGCGAAGCAGCGCCCAGATCCCCAGCGCCATCAGTGCCGACAGCGCCAGCGTGATCAGCTCGGGCGCCGGCAGATACAGCGGGCCGAGCCGGTAGCGGACCTCTTCGTAGTGCGATGCGAGCTTGCGATAGTCGGCGGTCCAGATCCACTGGATCAGTGCCTCGATGATCCCCGTCAGCCCGAAGGTCAGCAGCAGCGAGCTGAACGGCGTCAGCGCGAAGCGCGCCATCAGCGCGTGCAGAGCCGCGCCCAGCGCGAACAACGACGGCACGATGATCGCCAGCGAGGCCAGGGGATCGAGGTGGACGACGGTGGCGAGCTGCCAGGCGACGTACGCGGCAAGAAAGGCGAAGCCGAAGTGCGCGAGGTTGATCAGCCGCAGCAGGCCCCAGCTCAAGCTGAGTCCCAGGCCCAGCAAGCCGTAGAGCGCGCCGATGAAGATTCCGGACAGGACCGACTGGGCGAGCAGCGTCGTGCTCGGCCAGGTCATCGGCGCGGCGCCGGGGGCTCGCCTGCGACGGCGCCGCCGGTCAGGGCTGGATCGGCTTCGCCCCCGGGGCCGCGACTTCCTTCGGCCAGACCACGACCCATTTGCCGTCCTGGATCTGCTTGATCCGCATCAGGTCGTCGCCGAAATTGCCCGGTCCGTCGAAACGCAGCTGGCCCTGCAAGGTGTCGACCTTGTTCGCGCTCAGGAACTTGGCGATCGCCTTGTCGTCGAGACTCTTCGCGCCAACCACGCCGGCCTCGAGAATCTGCCAGGCCGAGTACGAGGCCGCGGCCTGGGTCTCGACGGCAACGTCGGAAAACTTTGCAGCGGTCGCGCGTTCGCGATAGCGCTTGACGAACTCGGGCGCACCCGGCTTGCTCAGGAACGGGTCGTGTTCCTCGAAGATCGTCACCGACAGCGCGCCCCTGGCTTCGGGCGACTGCAGCAATGGTCCCGGGGCCGGATAGAGATGGAACTGCAGCGGCGGCAGGTAGTCGATTTTCTTCATCGCATCGAGCAGCAGGTTGCCCTCGAGGCCGATGTCGCCGATCCAGACCAGGTCCGGGTTGGCGTCCTTGACGCGGCTGGCGATCGGTCCGAAGTCGCGGTTGCCGAACTCCCATTCGAGGAACAGCACCTCCTTCAGACCGCGCTGCTTGATCGCCTCGCGGGCGCCCAGCGACATGAAGTGGATCGACGGGAACTTGCTGGTGACGACGGCCACGGTCTTCGGCGGCTTCGCGCTCGCGGAAAGTGCATCGAACAGTCGCAGCGGCACGGTCTTGCCGGGTTCGGAACCCAGCGACCAGGCCGGGAACTGCATCTCGTACTTCGCGAGTGACGGCACGCCCATCGTGTGATGGACCAGCACCTTGCCGTAGCGCTGCGCCACGCCCATCGCCGACAGGATCGCGCCGGTGGCGTACGGTCCCAACAGCAGGTCGACCTTGTCGGACGTTACCAGTTGCTCGTAGAGGGTGCGCGCCAGATCCGGTTTCGACTGGTCGTCCTTGACGATCCATTCGACACGCCGGCCCAGCAGGCCGCCGCGTTCGTTCAGTTGCTCGACGTAGATGTCGCCGACGAGCTTGTGGATCTGGGCCGTAGCCGATAGCGGACCGGTCAGCGCCAGCGAACTGCCGATGCGGATCGGCTGCCCTGCGGCCGGGGTACCGGCAGGCTGGGCATCGGCGACGGGAGAGGCAGCGATCAGCGCCGAGAACAGCAGCCCGGCGGCGAGCCGTGGCCGGGAGTTGGGCCCTGGGCTGGAAGCGAGCGACGGGCTGGAAGCGAGCCGCGGCCCTTGGGGACGCTGCAGGAAGCGTCGCGCCCCGGCGCACGCCTCGCGAAAGCGGCGCAGCGGGATGCCCGTGCGACGGGTCGGCGGATTCGCGGAGTCGATCGCGGTCACGTTGCCTCCTCCTGTTGTCGTCCGCCCCGGAGCGCGTTTCGCCAGTCTCGCGCCGGCGCCCGGCACTTCCCAAACGCTCTCGCCTGGTCTCGCGCCAGGCGATCCAGTCTACCTGCGCGCCGGAACGTTTGACCAGCCAGGTGACCGTCAGTAGGACTTCGGCAGGCCGAGGACCTTTTCGGCGATGAAGCTGAGGATCAGCTGCGGCGAGACCGGCGCGATCCGCGGCAGCATCGCCTCGCGGAAGTAGCGCTCGACGTGGTATTCCTTCGCATAGCCGAATCCGCCGTGGGTCAGCACCGCGGTCTCGGCGGCGCGAAATCCGGCCTCGGCGCAAAAGTACTTGGCGGCGTTGGCCTCGGCCCCGCACGGTTGCCCCTCGTCATAAAGCCATGCAGCGCGCTGATAGAGCAGCGTCCCGGCTTCGAGGTCGACCCAGCGCTCGGCCAGCGGATGCTGGACGCCCTGGTTCTTGCCGATCGGCCGGTCGAAAACGATTCGCTCGCTGGCGTAGCGCGCGGCGCGACGCAGCGCCGCCCGACCCAGGCCGATCGCCTCGGCGGCCAGCAGCACGCGCTCCGGGTTCATCCCGTGCAGGATGTAGCCGAAGCCGCGCCCTTCCTCACCGATCCGGTCCTCGACGGGGATCTCGAGGTTGTCGATGAAAAGCGCGTTGGAATCGACCGCCTTGCGCCCGAGCTTGTCGATCTCGTGGACCTGGATGCGGCGACGATCGAGGTCAGTGTAGAACAGGCTCAGGCCCAGACCCGGTGTCGTCACCTCCTCGATCGGCGTTGTCCGGGCCAGCAGCAGGATCTTCTGCGCGACCTGCGCTGTCGAGATCCAGACTTTCTGCCCGTTGACGATGTAGCGGTCGCCATCGCGCACGGCCAGGGTCTTCAGCTTCAGCGTGTTCAGCCCGGTGTTCGGCTCGGTCACGCCGAAGCAGGCCTTGGCCTCCCCGCCGATGATCGGCGGCAGCCAGCGGCGCTTCTGCTCGTCGGATCCGTGGACGACGACCGGGTGCAGGCCGAAGACGTTCATGTGGATCGCCGAGGCGCCCGACAAGCCGGCACCGCTGCCCGATACCGTCTCCATCATCAACGCCGCCTCGGCGATTCCGAGCCCCGCGCCGCCGTACTCGGTCGGCATCGCGATTCCCAGCCAGCCGGCGCCGGCGATCGCCCGGTAGAAGTCCTCGGGAAATCCGCCGTCGCGATCCTTGCGCAACCAATAGTCGTCATCGAACGGCCGGCAGATCTCCTCGAGCGCGGCGCGAATCGCCAGCTGGTCTTCGGTCAATCTGAAATCCATTCGGGTCTCGGGGCGCTGGCGGCGCGACCGCCTTCATCGGGACGCGTCATATGATAAGAGGCAGAGGAGGATGCCATGCGCAAACGATTCGTCGCCCGATCGACCGCCCGACTCGTCCATCGCGCTGGCACCGTGTCGTCGATCGCCACGTTCGCCGCCACGAACCTTGCCCTCGCCATGCTGCCGTTCGCGATCGCCGCGCCGGTTCTGGCCGACGGCTATCCGGCGCGACCGATCAAGCTGGTCGTCCCGTACGCCGCGGGCCAGGGGACCGACGTTGCCGCCCGGCACCTCGTCGAGCGCATCGCCCGCGAGCTCGGCGGCACGATCATCGTCGACAATCGCGCGGGTGCCGGTGGCAATATCGGCTCGCAACTGGTAGCAAAGGCGCCGGCCGATGGCTATACGTTGTTGATGGGAACCAACGGGACCCACGCCGCCGCGGCCTTCCTCTACGCCGCGCCCGGGTTCGATGCCGAGACCGACTTCGAAGCGATCGCGCTGACCGGCGCGCTGCCGCTGGCGATCGTCACGCGACCGGACAACCCGATCGACGATGTCGTCAAGTTGGTCGCCGCGGCCCGGGCCAGGCCGGACCGGATCAACGTCGCCGTCACGACCACGACCAGCCGTTCGACCTTCGAACTGTTCAAGCAGCGCGCCGCAGCGCCGCTCTATCCCGTTGCCTACAAGGGCAGCGCCCAGGGGATCACGGACCTGATCGGCGGCCAGGTCGACTACATGATCGACACCGTCGCCGCGACCAGCGCGCAGATCGCCGGCGGCAAGCTCAAACCGCTGGCGATCACCTCTCTTGCCGGCAGTGCGCTGTTGCCGGGCGTTCGGTCCGTCGCCGACCAGGGCGTGGCAGGATTCGAGATCGTCGGCTGGAACGCGCTCTTCGCGCCGAAGGGAACACCGTCCGACGTGGCCAGGCGGCTGGCCGAGGCGACGACACGGGTCATGGCAATGCCAGACACCCGAGCCGCGCTGCTGCAGATGGGACTGGAGCCGCGGACCCTCACGGGGCCGCCGCTCGAGGCGTTCCTGAAGGCGGAGCGAGAGAAGTGGGGCGCCGTCATCCGGGCCGCGAACCTCAAGGCGGAATAGCGAAGTGACCTCGTACCCACCGTCGGAACCGCGGCCCCCGACCTCCGATGCCATCGCAACAGCCCCGCCGTCGGCGCCCATCACTCAGCCGGACGGCGATCCCACCGCAAGTCAACTCGTCGGCCGACGCTTTGCCGGGCGCAACGGTGGCTACTCGCTCGAACTGGCGTTCGAGAAGGGAGGCGCCAGGGTTCATCGTTTCATTGGACCCGCGTCAATCTCCGTCAACCCGGGCTCGGCGGTGGGCGCCACCACGGGCCAGGGGCTCGCGATCCGATGTGGGTTCGCCGGTTGGGTGTACCTCTCCGAGAACAAGGAGTTCAGCGCGCGCTGCAACGCCGAAGATGGACCGAGAACCGGGATCAGTATCTCGGGGACCTTTCCGCGCCTGAAGGTCGAGCAGCACGGCCGCCGGGGTGCGGATGTGCTCGAGCTGCAGGAAGTTCGATAGCGTGCGCCTCAGCGCGGCAACAGATCGAGACGACGAACCGCCTTGTGCCGGACCCAGCTCGCGACCGCTTCGTCGAACTGGCGGTAATGCGCCGAAGCGATATGTGCGTCAATGGCGGCGGCGTCGTCATAGAGCTCGTAGAGCAGGAACGTCGTCGGTTCCCGCGGGTCCTGGCAGACATCGAACTGCCGGCAACCGGGCTCGGCCCGCGAGGCGCGCGCGTTCTGCTCGATGGCGCCGGTGAAATCGGTAACGTGCTGCCGATCGATCTGAAAATCCACCACCAGGGCAACTGTCATCGGGCCTACCTCCTTGAGAGAGAGCGGTCGATCCGCCCAGCGCTATTCTCGGTCGCGGGTCGGGCCGCCTTCAGGGCCGAGTCCAGGACGGCGCGCCATACCGCAAGAGGGATGATAGAGACGATCGGCCGTGGTGACGATCGGGCAGCGGTGACGATCGGCGAGGGGTGACGATCGGTCGTGGTGACGATCGGCCGTGGTCGGCCCGCGACCGGCGCTCGGGAAGTGTCACCCGCGACGGCTGAAGGCCGGGCCCGCAAGAACATCGGCGGATCGATACACTGCAACGATGCCGTCGGGCTCCGCCGTCCCTCGTCTCGTTCCCGATGTCTGCCATCCCGAGCGGACCGGC
>JBEVJQ010000120.1:0-18060 GCA_040510055.1 Burkholderiaceae bacterium
ATCGCCCTGGCGAACGATCTTGACCCGCTCACCCAGGTCCTGCTTCAGCGTGCCGAGCGGCCCCTTGACGGTGATCGCCTGGTCGGCGATCTGGACCTCGGCCCCCTTGGCCACCGGGATCGGCATCTTTCCGATACGCGACATCGTTCTGCTCCTTGCTCGCCCGTGCGCCGTTGACGGTCAGGCCACGTAGCCGATGACTTCGCCGCCGATGCCCACCTGGCGCGCCTTGCGGTCGGTCATCACGCCCTTCGAAGTGGTGACGATCGCCACGCCCAGCCCGTTCATCACCTGCGGCAGGCTCACGCAACTCTTGTAGATCCGCAGGCCCGGCCGCGACACACGCTCGAGCCGCTCGATGACCGGGCGACCGGCGTAGTACTTGAGGCTCAGTTCGAGCTGCGCCTTGCCCTCGCCGTCATCGATGCGGAAGTCATCGATATAGCCCTCGTCCTTCAAGACGCCGGCGATCGCCACCTTGATCTTCGACGACGGCATCCGCACCGACTCCTTGTCGACGCGCTGCGCATTGCGGATCCGCGTGAACATGTCGGCGATGGGATCGCTCATGCTCATGTTGTTTCGCTCCTTGACTCGCTTGCCTGCCGTGCCTTGGGCACCTGCTGCACCGGTTCAGGTGCCGGACGAGCCGGCGCCCTCGTTCTAATGACCCTGATTACCAACTCGCCTTGGTCAGGCCGGGGGCCTCGCCGCGCATCGCGACCTCGCGCAACTTGTTGCGGCCCAGACCGAACTTGCGGAAGGTCCCACGCGGGCGCCCCGTGACCTGGCAGCGATTGCGCAACCGCGAGGGACTCGAAGAGCGCGGCAGCTTCTGGATCGCCAGCCGCGCCTGGAACCGCTCTTCCTCGGAGCGCGACTGGTCGTCGACGAGCTCCTGCAATTGCGCGCGCTTCGGCGCGTACTTCTTCACCAGCCGCTCGCGCTTCTTCTCGCGCTCGATCATCGAGGTCTTGGCCATCGGAAGGATCCTGCTTCAGTTGCGGAACGGAAAGCGAAACGCCGCCAGCAGCGCCTTGGCCTGCTCGTCGTTCTTCGCCGTGGTCGTGATGCTGATGTTCAGCCCCCGAATCGCGTCGACCTTGTCGTATTCGATCTCGGGAAAGATGATCTGTTCCTTCACGCCCAGATTGAAGTTGCCGCGGCCGTCGAACGACCGCCCCGAGACCCCGCGGAAGTCACGCACCCGGGGCAGCGCGATCGAGACCAGTCGGTCGAAGAATTCGTACATCCGCACGCCGCGCAGCGTCACCATGCAGCCGATCGGATACTGTTCGCGGATCTTGAAGCCGGCGATGGGCTTGCGCGATTTCGTGATCACCGGCTTCTGTCCGGCGATCTTGGTCAGGTCGCCGACGGCGTTGTCGAGAATCTTCTTGTCGGCCACGGCTTCGCCCACCCCCATGTTCAAGGTGATCTTGGTGATCCGCGGTACTTCCATCGTCGACTTGAAGCCGAACCGCTTCATCAGGTCCGGGGCCACCTGGTCGCGGTAGGTCTGCTGAAACCTGGCCATCTCGCTGCGTCCGTTATTGCCGTGTTCGGGATTCGTTGCCGCCTGCCGCCGATGCCGAAGCCCCGGGGCAACCCGAGGCTTCGCGCCGCCGTCGTCAGGATCCTGCCTTTACCTGCTCGCCGTTGGACTTGTAGATCCGGACCTTCTTGCCGTCGTCGAGGAATTTGAAGCCGACGCGGTCGCCCTTGCCGGTGGCGGGGTTGAACAGCATCACGTTCGACTGGTCGATCGGCTTGGTCAGGTCGACGATGCCGCCCTGTACGCCTTTCATCGGATTCGGCCGCTGGTGCTTCTTGACCGTGTTGACCCCTTCGACCAGTAACTGCTGCGCGCTCACCCGTGCCGTCACCGTCCCGCGCTTGCCCTTGTCGCGACCGGCGATCACGACCACTTCGTCGCCCTTGCGGATCTTGTCCATCTGCGGCTGTTCCTGATTCGTTCCTGTCTTCGATTCCGATCCGCTGGCGGCAGGCTCAAAGCACTTCCGGCGCGAGCGAGACGATCTTCATGAACCGCTCGGTGCGCAGTTCGCGCGTGACCGGTCCGAAGATCCGGGTGCCGATCGGCTCGTACTTGGCGTTGAGCAACACGGCGGCATTGCCGTCGAAGCGGATCAGCGACCCGTCCGGTCGCCGCACGCCCTTGGCGGTCCGCACGACCACGGCGTTATAGATCTCGCCTTTCTTGACGCGGCCGCGGGGTTGGGCCTCCTTGACCGACACCTTGATGATGTCGCCGATGCCGGCATAGCGCCGCTTGCTGCCCCCCAGGACCTTGATACACATGACTGCGCGCGCGCCGGTGTTGTCGGCGACGGCGAGCGTCGACTGCATCTGAATCATTATGTTGTCCTGACGATGAACTGCGCCCAACTGGGCCCGGGTGACCGGTTGCGGGATCGAACTGCCCCAAGCGAGTCAACCTCGGCGGGGGAGCCAGGATCTGGCGGATCGGTCGGTCGGGTCAGTATTGGTCCCGTGGAAGCGGGGTCTGGCCCTGGCATTCGCGTCCGCTATCGGCAGTGGGGCCGTAGGTGCGCGATTACCAGGGAACCGGCGAGTATAGACGTTCGAAGGAAGGGGTGCAAACGGCGCGACCGACCCTGTCGGGCGGGCCGTGTCGCGGCTCAGACCGCGGTCCGGTGCCGGGCGATGCAGGTATCGAGCACTTCCTCGCCCGGTCGCTGCCACCAGTCGCGGACCGAGAAGATCTCGACCTCGCTGAAGCCGGCGAACCCGGCGGCCTCGACCCAGCCCCTGATCTGCGGGATGTCGATGACGCCGTCGCCCATCATCCCGCGGTCGTTGAGCAGGTCGCGGGTCGGCGTGAGCCAGTCGCAGACATGGAACGCCAGCAACCGCTCGCGCCCGGCGCGGGCGATCTGCTCCTCGAGCTTCGGGTCCCACCAGACGTGATAGACGTCGAGCGCCACCCCCAGCGCCCCGCTGCGTTGCGGATCGAGTTCGTCGCAGAGGTCGAGCGCGTGCTCGAGCGTATTGACGCAGGCCCGCTCGGCTGCCTGCATCGGGTGCAGCGGCTCGATCGCCAGCGGCATGCCGACGCTGCGGGCGTACTCGAGCGAGGCAGCGATCCCGTCGCGGACCTCGGTCCGCGAGCGGGCGATGTCCTTGTGCGCCGGCTTGCCTTCCAGCGCGCCCGGTAGCGACCCGACCACCAGCACGAGGCACGGCGCATCGACCGTACGGGCTTCGTCGATGGCGCGGCGGTTGTCGTCGAGCGCCGCGGCCAGGCCGGCCCGGTCAGGGGCCGGGAAAAAGCCCCCGCGGCAGTAGCCCGACAGGCCGATCCCCGCCGCCTTGAGCCGCTCGGCGACGCGGGCGAGCCCGACCTCGGCGACCTGGTCGCGCCACGGGCTGATGGCGCGGATCCCGCGGGCCGCGCACTCGTCGATGATCCGGTCCAGCGGCCACTGCTGGCGGACCGTCGCGGTGTTGATCGACAGCCACTCATGGCCGGTGGAGAAATCGCGCATCGCTTCCTCCGTGGCAGTCAGCCGTCGACGCCGTGCAGCGCGAGCAGCGTCTTCATCCGCGCCACTGCCTGCTCCGGCTGCTCGAGCAGGTCGGCGGCATCGGCCAGGCGGAACAGTTCAGCCAGGTGCGGCAGCGACCGCGTGCTCTGCTGGCCGCCGATCATGGTGAAGTGCGACTGGTGACCATTGAGCCAGGCCATGAAGACGACGCCGGTCTTGTAGAAACGGGTCGGTGCCTGGAAGATGTGCCGCGACAGCGGCACCGTCGGCTCGAGGATCTCGCGGAACCGCGCGTTGTTGCCGGCGGCGAGTTCGCCGAGCGCTGCGCTGGCCGCCGGGGCGATCGCGTCGAAGATCCCGAGCAGTGCGTCGCTGCGGCCGTGATTGGGCGCAGTGCCGTGGCCGTCGCCCTCGATCAGTTCGGCGTAGTTGAAGTCGTCGCCGGTATACATCCGGACGCCGGGCGGCAGCAGCCGGCGCATCCGGATCTCCTTGTCCTTGTCGAGCAGAGAAATCTTGATCCCGTCGACCTTGTCCGGATGGGCCTTGATGACACCGAGTGCCGTCTCCATCGCCTGGTCGACGTCGGCCGAACCCCAGTAGCCGGCGAGCGCCGGGTCGAACATCTCGCCCAGCCAGTGCAGGATCACCGGCTGGCGCGCCTGCGACAGGATCCGGTCGTAGACCCGCTCGTAGTCGGCCGGCGAGCGGGCGACGGCCGCCAACGCGCGGCTGGCCATGATGATCAGCTGGCCGCCGAGCGCCTCGATCGCAGCCATCTGCGTTTCGTAGCCGGCGATCACGTCGTCGACGCTGCCGACCTCGGCGAGGACGAGGTGATCGGTGCCGCAACCCGATGCGACCTGGGCGTCGGCAACGGTCCGGGCCTCGGCCAGCGAGCGCCGGATCAGCTCCAGCGATGTCGGCCAGTCGAGACCCATCCCGCGCTGCGCGGTGTCCATCGCCTCGGCCACGCCGAGGCCGAGCGACCACAGCCGATGGCGATAGCGGAGGGTCGCGTCCCAGTCGATGGCCGCATCGAGCCACGGGTCGACGGCGGCGAGCGGGTCCGCCACGACGTGGGCGGCCGAGTACGCGATCCGGTCGAATCGGACACCGGCCGGCGGCTGTGCCTGGGCGTTGCCGCGAACCGAGTAGGACGAGAGAGCGCCCGAGACATCGGGCAGCTTCAGCGACAGCGATGACGAAGCCATGATCAGATCTCCAGCGCCGGGACGTCGACCCAGCGACGCTCCTTCCAGCTCTCCAGGGCCGCCTCGACCAGCTGCACGCCCTTGGCCCCTTCCGGCAGCGTCCACTTGTAGGGCTCGTCGTCGACCACGTGCCGGATGAAGTGCTCCCACTGGATCTTGAACCCGTTGTCGTAGGTCTCGGTGTCGGGCACCGGTTGCCACTGGTCGAAGAAGTTCATCGTCTGCCGTTCATCGGGATTCCAGATCGGCCGCGGGGTCGTGACCCGCGACTGCGCGTGGCAGTCGGTGAGGCCGGCGACGGCCGAGCCGTGCGTGCCGTCGACGTGGAACGTCACCAGGTCGTCGCGGCGAACGCGCGTCGCCCATGACATGTTCAACTGCGCGATCACCGATTCGCCGTTGTGGCCCTTCAGTTGGGCTGTCGCATAGGCGGCATCGTCAGCCGTCGCCCGGTATTCCTTGCCGTCCTCGTCCCAGCGCTTCGGGATGTGGGTGGCGCCGATGCACGAGAGCGACTGGACCTCGCCGAACAGGTTGTCGAGCACATAGCGCCAATGGCACATCATGTCGAGGATCATGCCGCCGCCGTCTTCCTCGCGATAGTTCCACGATGGCCGCTGGATCGGTTGCAGATCGCCTTCGAACACCCAGTAGCCGAACTCGAGCTGGACCGACAGCATCCGGCCGAAGAACCCCGCCCGGCGCAGCATGTCGAGCTTGCGGAGCCCCGGCAGGAACAGCTTGTCCTGGACGGCGCCGTGCTTCAGCCCCGACTTCTGCGCGATCCGCGCGATCTCCACGGCCTCGTTTAGGTTGGTCGCGATCGGCTTCTCGCAATAGACGTGCTTGCCGGCCTTCAGCGCCTGGGCCAGCAGCTTCGGCCGCATCTGGGTCGTCCCGGCATCGAAGAAAACGGTGTCGTCCTTGGCGGCCAGCGCGGCATCGAGGTTGGTACCGAAACGCTCGATGCCGTGGGCGCGGGCCAGCGCCTCGATCTTTTCGGCGTTGCGACCGATCAGGATCGGGTCGGGCATGACGCGGTCGCCGTTGGCGAGCGTGACGCCCCCCTGGCGGCGGATCGCGACGATCGAACGGATCAGGTGCTGATTCATGCCCATCCGCCCGGTTACGCCGTGCATGATCAGGCCAAGTCGTCGAGTCGACATCGGTTTGCTCCTTGTGCTGTCGTGAGGGCGCCCCTTGATGAGGGAGGCCGTCGTGAGAGTGCCTTCTACTGGGTTGCCCTGCTGCTGAGGGTGCCCTTGCTGCTGAGGGTGCCCCTTGCTGCTGAGGTGCCCTTGCTGCTGACGGTGCCCCTTTGCTGCCGAGGCTGCCTTGCTGCCAGGCCTGCCCTGGTTGTGTCCTTCCCGCTGCGGGCCTGCTACTGCGGTGTCAACCCGGCGGCCTTGACCAGGTCGGCGTTGGCCGCTACCTCCTGCCGCAGGTAGCCATCGAACTGCTCGGGCGTCATCGTCCAGGCGTCGGCCCCGAGCTTCTGGAAACGCTCTTTGACTTCCGGCGTGGCCAGTGCCTTCACCACCTCGTCGTGCAGGCGCTTGACGATAGCCGCCGGCGTGCCGGCCGGCGCCATCAATCCGATCCAGAAGTTGAACTCCGAATTTGGCACGCCGGCCTCCGCAGTCGTCGGCACGTCCGGCAGCGCCGACGCCCGCTTCGGCGAGCCGACGGCCAGCGCCAGCAACTGGCCCGCCTGGATCTGGCCGATCACCGGAGCGATCGGCGAGAAGTAGTAGTCGATCCGACCGGCGATCACTTCCGAAACCGCCTCGGCCGAGCCCTTGAACGGAACATTGACGGCGTCGATGGCGGCCGCGAGCCGGAACTTCTCGGCGTTCAGGTGGGTCGCGCTGCCCTGGCCGGCCGAGGCGTAGTTGAGCTGGCCCGGCTTCGCCTTGGCCGCCGCCACCAGTTCGCCCAGGGTCTTCAGCTTCTTCTGCGGCGAGATGACGAGCGCGTTCGGCAACGCGGCGATCGGCGTGATTGCGACGAAGTCCTTCAGCGTGTCGAACGGCAGCCGGGCAAAGGTCCATGGGCTGACCGTGTGCGACGACGAGTGGATCATGACCGTGTAGCCATCGGCCGGCGCCTGCGCGACCAGCGCCTGGCCGATGGTGCCGCTTGCACCGCCCTTGTTGTCGACGACCAGCGTCTGGCCGAGGCTCGCACCGAGCTTGTCCGCGACCGCCCGGGCGATGATGTCCGTGGTACTGCCGGCGGCGAACGGGACGACCACGCGAATCGGCTTCGAAGGATAGGCATCCTGGGCGAGCGCGCCGCGCGGCGGAGTCGAGAGTGCGAGCAGGGCAAGACCGGCAACGGCCAGTCGGCAAAGCGGGATACAGAGCGGCATCGACATGTCTCCGGTCTAATTAACTATCTGGTTAATTCGAAGTTTGCCGGCTCCCGGCGAGCGCGTCAAGCCGCCACCCGTAACGAATCTTGTGCGCGCTGCATCCATCGGTCGGGCTTCGCCATAGTGGTGGTAGTAGGTCGCCGCGGCGCCCCGCGCCGGCCAGGTCCATCCCTCGAGGAAGACAAGATGCTGAAACGATCGGCGGACATCATTCCGGCCGCGACGGCCACGGCGGCGGGCGGGTCGGCACCCCGCGACCCTCGGCGGATCGATCGATCCCGATAAAATACGCCGCCTTCGAGCCGGGCCCGACCCGGATCCACGTCGCGCCATGACGGACCCCACTGCCGAGTTCGACTACGAGGCCGCGCTGGCCTCCTGCGCGCGCGGCGAGCGCTTCGCCCTGCGCGCGATCTACGACCGCGAGTCGAAGTGGCTGTTTAGTGTTGCGCTGAGAATCGTCCGTCATCGCGAGTCGGCCGAGGACGTCGTCCAGGAGGCGATGCTGCAGATCTGGCGTGCCGCCGGAACCTTCGATCCGACGCGCGGCTCGGGACGCGGCTGGATCTATACCGTCGTCCGACATCGGGCGCTCAGCGAGGCCCGGCGCAGGTCGCTCGATCCGTCCGTGGCCGTCGAAGACGTCGAAGCACTGGCCGATCAACTCGACATCGCCGCGGGCAGGGGCGCCGCAAGCCATGGACCCGACGCCAGCGACCTCGAACGCTGCCTCGGTCAGCTCGAACCGCGGCAACGGTTGTGCATCGTGCAGTCATTCGTCGAGGGCTATACCCACGAGCAGATGGCCAGGCGCCTCGATGTCCCGCTGGGTACGGTCAAGTCGTGGGTGCGGCGTGGCTTGCTTGCCTTGAAGGGATGCCTGTCGTGAACCTGCGCGATCCGGACGTGCGTACCGTCGCTTGCGCCGAGTTCGTTCTCGGCACGCTCAGCGACTCGGAATTCGACGCGTTCATCGCTGCCCTGGCCCGCGACCCGGCGCTGCGTGTAGAGGTCGGCCAATGGCAGGATCGGCTCCTTCCACTGCTCGACCGGCTGCCGACCGTGGCGCCCCCGCCGGGGCTGTGGCAGCGGATCGAGTCGGCGCTCGGTCCGTTGCCGACGCCTTTGCGGCCGCCGGTCGTCGCGACCGCCGAGGGCAGGGGCCCGCCACTTCCACCGCGACCCGCGCCAAGCCGAGCACAGGCCGGCATTGGCTGGTGGGAGCGGTTGGCGTTCTGGCGTCTGGCGAGCGGCCTGGCGCTGGCCGCCTCGGTGGTGCTGGCCACCTTGCTGCTGACCCGTCCCGCCCCCGAGTTGAGCTACGTCGCCGTGCTGACCAGCCAGGATGGCCGGCAGGCCGGATGGGTCGTCCGCGCCAGCGACCGCGGGCCGGTCCGGCTGACCGCCCTCGGCCCGCCGGGTCCGATTCCCGAGGGGCGCGCCTGGCAATTCTGGACCAAGGGCAAGACTGCCGCCAACCCGACATCCCTCGGCCTGGTGCCGCCCGAGGGTCGACTCGAAGTGCCGCGCGAGCGGCTGCCGGACCTGGGCGACGAACAGCTGTTCGAGATCACGCTCGAGCCGGCAACCGGATCACCGACCGGGCGGCCGACGGGACCGATCCTGTTCGTCGGGCGGGCCAGCCCGGTCTGATCGGCCGCCCCAAGGTCGCCCGGCGTCCTTCGCGATCTCGGTCACGAGCCTGCGTGCTCGATGCTGCTTCGCGAACGGAACAGGATCAGGCCGGTCGCGATCGCACCGAACGCCAGCGCGAACGCGAGCAGATGCGCGCGAACAGCAGGATCTGGCTGATCCAGGCATGGCTGATCCAGGCTTGAACAGTGATCATCACGGCCTCGTGGTTGCGGTCAGCGACAGAGCGAGATCCCAGTCAGGTACCGCAGCGTGTCCGGATTGACCTGGAACTTGCCGAACAGGCCGTCCGCCTCCTTGTTCGGACCGGCAGCGAAGTACAGGTGGTCGGCTTCACCGAGACTGGCGCCATTCCCGAATTGCAGCCCCCACAGGCCGTCGACGACGATCGGATCGCCACGGGTGTCGCGGACATAGTCGATGGCGACCCGATAGCGCGGGTGGAACGCCACCATCCGGCCATCTCCGAAGTTGCCGACCAGCAGGCAGCCGGCATAGAGCCCGAAGCTGTCGGGTGCATAGGCCACGCCCCACGGATAGTTCAGGTAGCCGCGACCGTACCAACGCGCCACCAGCTTGCCGTCGCCGTCGAATTCGGCGAGTCGGCCCTCGGTCGGCAGCGGAACGTTCGGGTCCGGAACGACATGCCGGCCGTACATCACGAAGGTCCGGTCACCGAGCGTCTGGACGTTGAAGGCCTCGAAGCCGGCCGGTTCCTTCTCGCCGCCCGGCCGGAACGGATTCGACAGCGGCGCCTGCTCCGCGAACTGGCCGTCGAAGCGCCGGACATCGGGATCGGCGCCGAAGTCGGCGGCGAGCATCCGGTCCGCGGCCGGGGTCATCGTGACGCCGAAGAACGCCGATCGGCTCGCGCTGCCGTCGACGACGATCACCGAGTCGAGCGGATGGTCGAAGCCGCCGTCGGCGCGCTTGCGCTCGGTCCAGCCGGTGATCGTCCCGCTCAAGTTGGCGAAGAAGAACTTGGCGCTGGCAGTGATGGCGCCATTGGCGTGCGGCTGGGTGATCTCGAAGCCTGCGGTACCGGGATTGAAGGCCACGCCGGTCACCGGCCCGAGGGTCGCGACGATCTTCAGTTCGTCCTGGAACAGCGGCTGGTCGCCGACATCGCCGACATACTGGATCGACTGGCCGGTGTGGCTCGCCCCGACCCAGAAGTGACCGCCAAAGCCGGCCGGGCGAATCGCGATCCCCCAGGCGTTCTGCAACGCCGGCTCGACCATCGCCGCACCGTAGTTGCCGTTGTTGGCGACCAGGTTGGTCTGCTTCAACCCCGGGAAGCGCCCGGCCCGCAGCGCGCCGTTCTCGTCCTTGGCCGCATGCTTCTCGCGCAGCCCGGGCAGCCCGGGCAGCCTGCGCTCGCGAACCTGCTGGTCGACCGCGGCATACGCGGCCGTGGCTGCCGCGAGGGTCGGCTGGTCGGCCGCATCGCCGGCGTCGGCGCGCGTCGATTCGGGCATGGCCGCGGGGCTGCTGCCGCCGTTTCCATCGCCGCAGGCTGCGACGATTGCAATGGCCGACAGGGCAGCGAGGCGAGTCAGTGTGAAGGAGAAGGAGGAGAAGGCGCTCATGAAGTCCTCGTTCGATGGATTCAGGGGAGCGCCAGTCTCGACGAGGCCGCCAGTCGGTTCTTGAATTTGTGCGACGTCCATGGCGCCGCACCATCGTCAGGTGCGACCCGCCGGGCCAGGCGATCGCACGAAGTGATGAAAAAACCCGGCAAGTGCCGGGTCGTTTTCGGATGCCTGACGCGCGGCAGGCGCGATCGTCGCGTCAGATCGCCTTGGTCTTCTCGATCAGCTTCGAGACGTACCAGGCCTTGGTCTTCGAGATCGGCCGCCCTTCCTGGATCTCGACCAGGTCGCCCTCGTTGTACGGGGTCTCGGTGTGCGCGTGGTACTTCTTCGACCGCGTCACGTACTTGCCGAACACCGGGTGCTTGACCTTGCGTTCGATCAGCACGGTCACGGTCTTCTGCATCTTGTTGCTGACCACGCGACCCGCGAGCGTGCGGGTGTTGGTCTGCGGAGTGCTGCTGGCGGCCTGCTCGGCCGCGTCGGTCTGCTGGTTCATTGCTGGGCCGCCTTCTGGTTCATCACCGTGCGCACGCGCGCCATGTCGCGACGCAGCCGGCGCAGCTGGGCCGTGTCGGTGTTCTGCTGGGTCGCGATCTGCATCCGCAGCGAAAAATGGGCGCGAGCCAGCTCGCCGAGTTCCTTGTCGAGCCCGGCCGCATCCTTCTCGCGCAGTTCCTTGTTCCGATCGCTTCTTTTCATCGCCCTGTCCTCAAGCTCAGGCGCCGACCTGGCGACTGACGAAGGTCGTCGACAGCGGCAGCTTGGCCGCGGCCAGAGCAAACGCCTCGCGCGCCAGCGCCTCGTTGACGCCGTCCATCTCGTAGAGCATCTTGCCGGGCTGGATCTCGGCCACGAAGTACTCCGGGTTGCCCTTGCCGTTGCCCATCCGGACTTCGGCCGGCTTCTGCGAGACCGGCTTGTCGGGGAAGATCCGGATCCAGATCCGGCCACCGCGCTTGATGTGGCGCGTCATCGCCCGTCGTGCCGCCTCGATCTGGCGGGCCGTGAGCCGGCCGCGGGCCGTGGACTTCAGGCCGAAGGCGCCGAAGGACACGGCGGTACCGCGCGTGGCGATCCCCTTGTTGCGTCCTTTCTGTTCCTTGCGGTACTTGCGTCGTGACGGTTGCAGCATGATGCCGTCCTGGTCTCGTGTTCAGCGGGTTCAGCGGATTCAGGCCTTGTCGCCGGTGTCGGGGGTCGCGGCGCCGTCGGCCGGGCCACCGGTCACCTTGCGCACGCGCTTGACGGTGGTCTTCGGGGCCGCGGACTTGTCGTCGCCTGCCGCCGCCGGACCAGGAGCATCGGTCGCGGGAGCTGCTGCGGCTGGAGCGGCCTCGGCATCGCGCCGTCGGCCACCGCGTCCGCCCCCTGGACCTCCCGGACCCCCGGGACCGCCGGGGCGTCCGGGCGGGCCGCGGCGGCCGCGCCGATCGTCGCGCTCCGGTTGCGCCTCTTTCTCGGCACCGGCCGCCTGGGGGGCGTCGTTGCGTCCCAGCGTATCGCCCTTGTAGACCCAGCACTTGACGCCGATGATTCCGTAGGTCGTGGTGGCCTCGGAGAAACCGTAGTCGACGTCGGCGCGCAACGTGTGCAGCGGCACGCGACCCTCGCGGTACCACTCGGTGCGGGCGATCTCGGCGCCGTTCAATCGGCCCGAACTCATGATCTTCACGCCCAGGGCGCCCAGCCGCATCGCGTTCTGCATCGCCCGCTTCATCGCGCGGCGAAACATGATCCGCGTCTCGAGCTGCTGGGTGATCGAGTCGGCGATCAGCTGCGCGTCGGTCTCGGGCTTGCGAATCTCCTCGATGTTGACGTGCACCGGCACGCCCAGCCTCTTGTTGAGCTCGACCTAGAGGTTCTCAATGTACTCGCCCTTCTTGCCGATGACCACGCCCGGCCGCGCCGAATAGATCGTGATCCGCGCGTTCTTGGCCGGCCGCTCGATCAGCACGCGGCCCACCGAGGCGTTCTTCAGCCGCTTGCGCAGGAACTTGCGGACCGCGATGTCCTCGTTGAGCATCGTCGCGTAGTTCTTGTTGCCGGCGTACCAGCGCGAAGACCAGTCGCGACTGACCGAGAGCCTGAATCCGGTCGGGTGGATCTTCTGTCCCATCGTTTTCTCTTCGCCTTGCAGCCTTAGCGACCGGTGCCCACGGTCATGTAGATATGGCAGGTCTGCTTTTCGATGCGCGCGCCGCGGCCCTTGGCCCGGGCAGCGAACCGGCGCAGCGACGCCCCTTTCTCGACGTGGACCGTGCTGACCTTCAGTTCGTCGACGTCGGCGCCATCGTTGTGCTCGGCGTTGGCAATCGCCGACTCGAGCACCTTCTTCATGATCTTCGCCGCCTTCTTGGGCGAGAACGTCAGGATGTTGAGCGCCGCCTCGACCGGCTTGCCGCGGACCTGGTCGGCCACGAGCCGGCCCTTCTGGGCCGAGATCCGAACGCCACGCAGCGTTGCACGGGTTTCCATCCGGCTACCTCACTTTTTCGACGACGACTTCCGGTCGGCGGCGTGTCCCTTGAACGTGCGCGTCAGCGCGAACTCGCCGAGCTTGTGCCCGACCATGTTCTCGTTGATGAACACCGGTACGTGCTGCTTGCCGTTGTGCACGGCGATGGTCAGGCCGATGAACTCCGGCAGCACTGTCGAACGACGCGACCAGGTCTTGATCGGGCGCTTGTCCTTGCCGCCGCCGGCGGCCTCGATCTTGGCCATCAGGTGGTAGTCCACGAACGGACCTTTCTTGACTGAGCGTGCCATGCGTATTCCTGCCGGTTATTTCTTCTTGCGCCGCGAGACGATCATCGTCGAGGTGCGCTTGTTACGACGGGTCTTGTAGCCCTTGGTCGGCTTGCCCCAGGGGTTGACCGGAACCCGGGCCTCGCCGGTGCGGCCTTCGCCGCCGCCGTGCGGGTGATCGATCGGGTTCATCGCAACGCCGCGCACGGTGGGTCGGATGCCGCGCCAGCGCGTGGCACCGGCCTTGCCGATCTGGCGCAGGTTGTGTTCCTCGTTGCCGACCTCGCCGATCGTCGCCCGGCACTCGATGTGCACGCGCCGGATCTCGCCCGAGCGCAGCCGCAGCTGCGCGTAGGTGCCCTCACGGGCCAGCAACTGCGCCGAGCCACCGGCCGCGCGGGCGATCTGCGCGCCCTTGCCGGGCAGCATCTCGATGCAGTGGATTACCGACCCGAGCGGGATGTTGCGGATCGGCAGCGTGTTGCCGGCCTTTATCGGTGCCTCGGCGCCGGACATCAGCGACGATCCGGCGGTGACCCCGCGTGGCGCCAGGATGTAGCGGCGCTCGCCGTCGGCGTAGCAGAGCAGCGCCAGATTCGCGCTACGGTTGGGATCGTACTCGATCCGCTCGACGGTGGCCGCCATGCCATCCTTGGCACGGCGGAAATCGACGATCCGGTACTGGCGCTTGTGGCCGCCGCCGCGATGCCGGGTCGTGATGTGACCGAGGTTGTTGCGGCCCGACCCGCGCTTCTTCGACTCGGTCAGCGAATCGAGCGGCCGACCCTTGTGCAACGCGCGGTTGACCACCTTGACCATCGCCCGGCGTCCGGGCGAGGTCGGTTTCAACTTGACGACGGCCATCTACCTGCTCTCCGCGAAGTTGATTTCCTGGCCTGGCGCGAGCGTCACGTAGGCCTTGCGCACATCCTGGCGGCGCCCGCTGGAGCGGCCCGAACGGCGCATCTTGCCCTTGACGTTGACCATGTTGACCGCTGCCACGTCGACCTTGAAGAACGCCTCGATCGCGGCCCGGACCTGCGTCTTGGTAGCGTCGCCGGTGACGCGAAACGCCACCTGATTATTCTTTTCGCCCATCAGCGTGCTCTTCTCGGACACGACCGGTGCCAGCACGACCCGCATCGCCGAGATCTCGGCGGCAGTGGGCGCGACGCCCTTGCCGCGCCCGCGCTTGTTGGCGCTCTTGTCGGCCTTTGCGTTCGTGGCCGGCTTGCCGTCCTGCTCCTTGCTCATCGCATTCATCCGAGCATCTCCTGAACCTGCGCGAGCCCCGCCTTGGTCAGCAACACCTGGCGGTAGTGAACCAGCGACAGCGGGTCGGCCTGTCGGGCCTCCAGGACCAGGACGCCGGGCAGATTGCGCGAGGCCAGGGCCAGGTTGTCGTCGATCGCGTCGGTGAGGATCAGCGTCGACTCCAGCCCCATGTCGCGCAGCTTCCCGGCCAGCAGACGGGTCTTGGGCGCATCGACGGCGAGCGTATCGACCACCGCCAGCCGCCCTTCGCGGGCCAGCTGCGACAGGATCGAGCACATGCCGGCGCGATACATCTTCCGGTTCAGCTTGTGGCTGAAATTCTCGTCGGGCCTGTTCGGGAAGATCCGGCCGCCACCGCGCCACAGGGGGCTCGAGGTCATCCCGGCCCGGGCCCGGCCGGTACCCTTCTGCCGCCACGGCTTCTTGGTCGAATGCCGGACCTCGCTGCGATCCTTCTGCGCCCGGGTGCCGCTGCGCGCGTTTGCCTGGTAGGCGATCACGACCTGGTGGACCAACGGCTCGTTGAAATCGCGCCCGAAGACGGCATCGGCGCCGGCGACGACGCCCGACGACTCGCCTTTCTCATTCAGTACTTTCAGTTCCATCGCCAACGATCCTCCGTCAGGCCTTGGCCGCGGCAGCGGCCTTGCCGCCCGCCGCGCCCGGCCTCGGGGCCCGTGCCGCCGGCCGGACCACGACCGCACCGCCGGTCGCACCCGGGACCGCGCCACGAATCATCAGCAGCCCGCGCTCGACGTCGACCCGCGCGATTTCGAGGCTCTGGACCGAGCTGATGACGTTGCCGTACTGGCCCGACATCTTCTTGCCGGGAAACACGCGACCGGGATCCTGCGCCATGCCGATCGAGCCCGGGACGTTGTGCGAGCGCGAATTGCCGTGCGACGCGCGGTTCGACGAGAAGTTGTGGCGCTTGATGGTTCCGGTGAACCCCTTGCCCTGCGACCGGCCCTGGACGTCGACCTTCTGGCCGACGGCGAACAGGTCGGCCCCGATCGTGACCCCGGGTTGGTATCCGGCAACGGTTTCCGGCGTGACGCGAAACTCCCCGAGCGCCGTGCCCGCCTGGACACCGGCCTTGGCGAAGTGACCCGCCATCGGCTTGGTCACGCGCGTCGCGCGCCGCTCTCCGAACGCCACTTGGACCCCGCAGTAACCGTCGGTGTCGACCGACTTGATCTGCGCGATCCGGTTGTTCGACACGTCGATGACGGTCACGGGAATCGCCTGACCGTCGTCGGCGAAAACCCGCATCATCCCGACCTTGCGGCCGAGCAACCCCAGCCCTCGCGGGGCGGTACGCTGTAGCGCCCTCCCGGCCCAGGCCGGCGCACCGGCACGGCTGCGCGCCGTACCCAGGCTACCCCCGGACGAGGCCGTGGCTGAAGTCCCCTGTGGGTTCGCCATAGGAGTGTCCTCGGAAAGATGTTTATTGATGCCTGCCGCTTCGATTGGCGGTAGGGTCGTTCAAGGAAAGCCGACGAGTATAACCAGTAGGACTGGCACCGGCAAATGAGCGACGGCTTCAGTGCTCCTAGCGACAGCTTCGGTTCAGTGCTCGAAGCGAACGGGTTCAACTCGGAGCCAAGGCTTCGGCGCGCGCGAGACGAGCAAACGCCGGGCAAACGCCCGGTGTAGGGGGATAAGGGGCGGACGCGGTCGAGCGCGCGTGGTGGTCGAGAACTGCAGACGGGCAGTCGCCGCCGGGGGGTGCCAGCGAAGCGCCCATCGGGGGACAATGCGCGGGACGCCGTGATTCCGTCCGCGGCACCTCGCGAGGAGACAGGAATGAACGATCGGATGCCTCAATTGTCGAGGCACGACTTGGGCGCGGGGCTGTCGCGCGACGAGGTCCTCGAGGAAGTGATCGGGCTGGTGCGCCGGCGCGTGGCGGCGCCGCAGCAGGAGATGGTGGTCGCGTTCGTCCGCTGCTACTACGGCCAGGTCGCGCCCGAGGACCTCGCCGAGCGTGACGTCGCCGACCTCTATGGCGCGGCGCTGTCGAATCTCGACTTCGCCCGCCGCCGGGCACCCGGGACGGCGCGAGTACGCGCCTACAACCCCACCCTGGCAGAGCACGGCTGGCAGTCGACGCACACGGTAATCGAGATCGTCAACGACGACATGCCGTTCCTGGTCGATTCGGTGACGATGGAAGTCAATCGCCGCGGCGTCGCGCTCCACTTGCTAATCCACCCGTTGATCCCGGTGCGGCGCAGCGCCGATGGCACGCTCGAGTCGATCGAGCCGTTGGTATCGAAGGCCGCGCCGGCCGAGTCGCTGATCCACGTCGAGGTCGATCGCGTCGCCGACCCGGCCGAACTCGAAACGCTTGCTGCCGATGTCTCGCGCGTGCTCGGGCAGGTGCGAGCGGCCGTCACCGACTGGCCGGCGATGCGCGCACGAGTGCAGGGGATCCTGCGCGACCTCGAGAGCAGCCCGCCGCCGCTCGATGCAGCCGAACTGGCCGAAGGCCGCGCCTTCCTCGAATGGATGATCGGCGACCATTTCACCTTCCTCGGATCCCGCAGCCATGACCTGGTCGAGATCGATGGCGAAGACGTGCTGCGCATCGTTCCGGGCTCGGCCCTCGGCACGATGCGGCTCGACACGAAGCGCGAATTCGCATCGGGGTTCTCGGCGCTGCCGCCCGAGGCGCGGGCCGACGCGCGCCGGCCGGAACTGCTGGTGATCACCAAGTCGACGGTGCGCTCCACGGTTCATCGGCCCGGTTATCTCGACTACATCGGCGTCAAGCTCTTCGGCAGCGACGGCAAGGTCTGCGGCGAGCACCGCTTCCTCGGGCTCTTCACCTCGACCGCCTACAGCGACAGCCCGTCGGAGATCCCGCTGCTGCGCCACAAGACCGCCGAGGTCCTGGCCCGCTCGGGCCTTCCGCCAGGAAGCCATTCAGCCAAGGCGCTGGCCCACATTCTCGATACCTATCCGCGCGACGCACTGTTCCAGACCAGCGTCGACGAACTGGTGGCCACCACCAACGGAATCCTGCACCTCGGCGATCGCCAGCGGTTCCGGTTATTCGCCCGCCGCGATCCGTGGGAGCGCTTCGTCTCGTGCCTCATCTTCACGCCGCGTGATCGCTACAACACCGAGATCCGCCGCAAGTGGCAGGCGATCCTGATGGCCGCCTACGACGGCTCGGCGACCGAATTCAACGTCCAGATGACCGATACGGCGCTGGCCCGGATTCACATCATCGTCCGCACCCGACCGGGACATCTGCCCGCGGTCGACGAGCGCGATCTCGAACGCCGGCTCGGCGCCGCGGCCCGGCGCTGGGAAGACGATCTCGATGCAGCAACCGTGGCCGCGCTCGGTGAGAGTCGCGGCGCCAAGCTGCGGCGCCGGTACGCGACAGCCTTCCCGGCCGGCTACCGTGACGCGGTGCCGGCGCGTGCCGCCGTTCCCGACATCGAGATGATCGAAGGGTTGGACCCGCAGCGGCCGTTCGACATGCAACTCTACCGGCCGCTCGAGGCACCCCCGGGCGTGCTGCGCTTCAAGGTGCTGCGGCTCGGCGACCCGCTGACCCTGTCGGCTAGCCTGCCGCTGCTCGAGCGGATGGGTCTGCAGGTGCTGGACGAGCAGTCGCACCACATCACGCCCGAGGGCCAGGAACCGGTCTGGCTCCACGA
>JBEVJQ010000121.1:0-4903 GCA_040510055.1 Burkholderiaceae bacterium
GGCAGTTGCGACCTACCGCTCCCCTTTGCGGTACGGCCGCATCAGCGCCTGCGGGTAAGCGGCACGGCGCGACACGGCGACCAGCGCGACGATCGACAACAGGAACGGCAGCATCAGCCAGAACTGATACGGCAGCCAGTCGCCGGCCGACTGCGCCAGACGCAACTGCAGTGCGTCGACGAAAGCGAACAACAGCGCCCCGGCCAGCGCCTTTCCGGGGCGCCACGACGCGAATACGACGAGGGCCACGCAGATCCAACCGCGGCCGTTGATCATGTTGAAGAAGAAGGCGTTGAATGCCGACGTGGTCAGGAACGCGCCACCGACCGCCATCAACGCCGAGCCGGCGGCGATCGCGGCGATCCGGATCCCGGCCACGGGCAGCCCGGCGCTGTCGGCGGCGGCCGGGTTCTCGCCGACGGCGCGGAGCGCGAGCCCGGCCGGCGTGCGGTTCAGGAACAGCGCGAGCAGTGGCACCAGTACGAGCGCGACCAATGTCGGCGCGGTGAGTGCGGCCAGGACCGGTCCGACCAGCGGCAACGCGGCTAGCGACGCGCTGCCCTGCCCCAGCGGCGCGAACGGCGTGATCGTCGGCGGCGTCGTCACCGTCGGGAACGTCACGCGATAGCTGTAGTGCGCGAGGCTGGTCGCGAGCAGGGTGATGCCGAGACCGGATACGTGCTGAGACAGCGCGAGCGTCACGGTCAGCCAGCCGTGCAGCAACCCCAACACCACGCCGACCAGCGCTGCGACGGCGAGCCCGGCCCACAGCCCCTGGCCGGAGTGCACGGCAAGCCAGCCGCTGAACGCCCCGGCCGCCATGATTCCCTCGATCCCGAGGTTGAGAACGCCGCTGCGTTCGCAGAGCAGGACGCCCAGTGTCCCGAAGATCAGCGGCGTCGCGATCCGCAGCACGGCCACCCAGAAGGTCGCCGTGCCGAAGGCATCGAGGGCTTCACCGATCATCGCTCGGGCATCGAGCGCGGCGGTGGCGACGCTGCCTCGCGTCCCGCAGCGGGCGCCGCCGAAGTCGCCGCCTCGCGCGCGGCAGCGGAACCCGCCGAAGTCGCTGTCGACCGGCGAATCCGATAGCGCGCCAGCATCGTGGCCACGAGCATCGCGATCAGGGCAACGGCGACGATCACATCGGCCAGGTAGGTCGGTACGCCGACGACGCGGCTCATGCTGTCGGCACCGACGAGGATGCCGGCGACGAACACCGCCGCGGCGACGACGCCCAGTGGCGACAGGCCGGCCAGCATCGCGATGACGATCCCGCTGTAGCCGTACCCAGGCGACATGTCGAGCGTGAGGTAGCTCGCCCGCCCGGCCACTTCCACGAACCCGGCCAGGCCGGCGAGTGCCCCCGACAGCAGCGCCGTGGCCATGAGTACCCGCGGAACCGGCAGGCCGAGGAAGCGCGCCGCTCTTGCGTTCGCGCCCACGGCCCGCATCTGGAAGCCGAACACGGTCCGGCGATCGACCCATTCGAGCGCCAGCATGACAGCGATCGCGATCACGATTCCGGTGTGCAGCCGCGTCCGCGGCACCAACCGCGACAGCTCGAGCGCCGGATCGATCGCTACCGACTGCGGCCAGCCCATCGCCGTCGGATCCTTCATCGGGCCATCGAGCATCGCCGACACGAACAGCAGCACGACGAAGTTGAGCAGCAAGGTCGTCACCACCTCGTCGACGGCGAACCGCAGCTTCAGCCAGGCCGGGATCGCGAGCAGCGCACCACCGGCCGCCATCGCCGCGAGCAACGCTGCGGGCATGAGCAATACCGCCGACCAGCCGAGGCCGTCGCCCCCGTGGAGGCCGCCGACGGCCACGGCGGCGAGTGCGCCGAGATAGAGCTGGCCCTCGGCGCCGATGTTGTAGAGTCGCGCGCGAAACGCGACCGCCGCCGCCAGTCCGGTCAGGATCAGCGGGGTCGCGCGGGTCAGGGTCTCGGTCAGCGCGAACCGCGAGCCGAAGCCGCCTTCGAGCAGCAGCGCGTAGCTGCGGCCCACTGGTGCCCCGGCCCAGGCGACCAGCAGCGCACCGACGGCGAGCGTGAAAGCGACGGCGGCGACCGGCGGCAGCAGCGCGCCGGCTGCCGTCAGATGTTCGCGGCGTTCGAACCGCATCAGCGACCGCCTTCGCAGACGGCCGCCCCAGGCGTCCTGGTCGCAGTGGGCGTGGCAAGGCCGTCTGGCGATGTGCTTTCGGTCGCGCCGGCCATCGCCAGTCCGATCGACTCCGCCGTCCATTCAGCGGTCGGCCGCGCCGGACCGAGATGTCCGCCATGGATCACCGCGGTCCGGTCGGCAAGCGCGAAGATCTCCTCGAGATCCTCCGAGATCAGCAGGATCGCGGCGCCGCGCGCGCGGGCGGCGCGCAATCGTTCGTGGACGAACGCGACGGCGCCGATATCGAGCCCCCAGGTCGGCTGGCAGGCGACGACCAATCGCGGCTCGGCCGACAGTTCGCGCCCTACGATGAACTTCTGGATGTTGCCGCCGGAAAGCAGCCGGATCGGCTGGGTCAGGGATCGCAGCCGGACGTCGTAGCCATCGACGATCGCCTGGGCACCGGCGCGCATCGCCCGGCGATCGACGAGCCAGCGCGGCAGTCGCGAAACGATGGCGTTCTCTGCCACCGAGGCGTCGCCGACGACGCCCGCGTGCAGGCGGTCGGCGGGGATTCGCCCGACTCCCGCCGTGATCCAGTCGCGCGGTCGGGCCGCGAGCGCTCGACCGGCGACTGTCACTGCCCCGGTCTCGGCTGCCCGCTCGCCGGCCAGCAGATCGGCGAGTGCCTGCTGGCCGTTGCCGGAGACGCCGGCGATGGCGACGATCTCGCCGCCATGGACGACAAGGTCGATGCCATCGAGCAGGAGCCGTCGGTCGCCGCCCCGGCCGCGGCCGACCGTGACGTCGGCCAGCTCCAGCACCGGCGGTCCGACCCGCGACGCAGCGGCCCCGCCCCCCGACGGCTGGTGCATCGCCAGACCGTCCCCGACCATCGCCTGCGCCAGCTGCTGCTTGGAGGTCTCGGCGATTGCCGCCTCGTAGACCTTGCGTCCCTGCTTCAGCACGGCGACGCGGTCGGCGACGCGCATCACCTCATCGAGCTTGTGGCTGATGAAGATCAGCGACAGGCCGCGCGCCGTGAACCGTGCCAGCGTCTCGAACAGCGTCCGTGCCTCCTGCGGCGTGAGCACCGCGGTCGGCTCGTCAAGCACCAGGATCCGGGCCTCGCGGATCAGCGCCTTCAGGATCTCGACCCGCTGGCGCTCGCCGATCGACAGGTCGGCGACGCGGGCCGCGGGATCGACGCGCAGGCCGAATTCGTTCATGACCGTCTCGAGGCGGCGCCGCAGCGCGGTCCCGCCGGAGCGCGGATGCCACAGCGATCTCATCCCGAGCATCACGTTGTCGAGCACCGTCAGGTTCTCGGCCAGGGTGAAGTGCTGGTGGATCATGCCGATGCCGGCGGCCAGCGCCCGTGCCGTATCGCCCGGCGGCAGCTGCCGGCCGAAGACCTCGACTGTCCCGGCATCGGCGACGTAGTGGCCGAACAGGATCGAGACCAAGGTCGACTTGCCGGCGCCGTTCTCGCCCAGCAGCGCGAGTACCTCGCCCTCGGCCAGCGTCAATGAGATGTCGTCGTTGGCCAGCAGCGACCCGAATCGCAGCGAGAGGCCCGAGAGGGCGAGGACGGTCGGTGCGCCGGCGCGAGGGGCCATGGCGACGGGCGCCCGGCCCCGGTCAGCGCGTCGGCTTCGGCTGACTGTCGTCGACCTTGACGGTGAACTTGCCGTCGAGAATCTGCTGGCGCCGGGCGGCGACCTTGTCCTGGACATCCTGCGGCACCTTCGACTCGAAAGTACCGAGCGGCGACAGTTCCGAGCCCTTGTGCTTCATCAACGAATACGGGCCGTAGTCCTCGGCCTTGAACGTGCCGCCCTTGACCGCCGCCAGCGCCCGCTCGATCGTCGGCTCCATGTTCCACAACGCCGAGACCACGACGGTCTGCGGATAGCTCGACTGGGTGTCGATGACGTTGCCGATCGCGAGCGCCTTGCGCTCTTTGGCAGCGTCGGAAACGCCGAATCGTTCGGCGTACATGATGTCCGCCCCCTTGTCGAGCATGGCAAACGACGCTTCCTTCGCTTTCGGCGGATCGAACCATGAATTGATGAAGGTGACCATGAACTGGACCTTGGGATTGGTCTCGCGGGCCCCGTCCATGAAGGCGTTCATCAGCCGGTTGACCTCGGGGATGGGATAGCCGCCGACCATGCCGATCTGGTTGCTCTTCGTCATCGCGCCAGCGATCATCCCGGTCAGGTAGGCCGGCTCCTGGATGTAGTTGTCGAACACCGACAGGTTCGGCGCCTGCGGCTTGCCAGACGATCCCAGCAGGAACGCCGTCTTCGGATAGTCCCTGGCGACCTTGCGAGCGGCGGCTTCGACCGCGAACGCCTCGCCGACAATGAGAGCGTTGTCCTGCTCGGCGTACTGGCGCAGCACGCGCTCGTAGTCGGCATTGGTCACGTTCTCGGAGAATCGGTAGTCGATTTCACCGCGGGTCACGGCGGCATTGAGCGCCTTGTGGATCCGGCTGACCCACTGCTGTTCGACCGGTACGGTGTAGACGGCGGCGACCTTGATTTTCGTCTGGGCGGCCACTGATCCGGGCCCTGCCATCATCGCGGCGCCCAACAAGGCGACCGCGGCCACGAAGCGCCCGAGCCCGGTCCGGCGCGCTGTGCCGGTGAGACGCGCGAAGCCGGTGAGACGCGTGAAGCCGGCGAGACGCGTGAAGCTGCGGCGCGCGGCGCCGGACGACGGGTAAGGCGCAGGCGAAGCGAGGCTCATCGGCAGCTCCTGGGTATCCGAGGGTTCAGTCGATA
>JBEVJQ010000122.1:0-6300 GCA_040510055.1 Burkholderiaceae bacterium
ATGTTGGCATCCATGCCGTAGGCCGGGCCCGAGCCCCAGAGCGCCAGTGCGGAGTTCTTGCCGTAGTGGTAGGCCACCACGCCGTGACCGCCATCGAGCGTGCCCTTGTTGACTGCCTCGAGCAGCTGGAACGCCGGGACCACCGCCCCGGAGGGCAGGACTTCGATCTTGACGCGTCCGCCGGCCATGTCGTTGACCTTCTTGGCGAAATCCTGGGCGTACTCGTGAAAGATGTCCTTGGCCGGCCACGTGCTCTGGAAACGGAAGCTGGTGGTCTGCGCCAGGGCCAAGGCCGGAGCCGCAAGGGTGCCGCCTGCGGCCGTGGCGGCTGCGGCATGCTTGAGGAATCCTCGGCGTGCCCGCGGCTTCACGGGTTTCATGCGACTGTCTCCATCCATTGTTTGATTGCTGTCGCCGGTGTGGCGGCAGCGGCCGGGCGATTATGCCCCCGAACCACTGTCCGAATTCCTGCCGTTGCGCCAGCACGCACCGGTGATGTTGCGATGGCGTGACCAGCGCCAGGCCCGCTCGGCTCGCCGTTGATCGACCGCTCGTCCGGGGACGCCCGCCGGCCGAACACGCGACCCCTGTGCAGCCCACGGCTCGCCCCGTTCAATGGCGCCATCGCTTCAGCGTCTTGCGATGCAACAAAGGAGGGTGCATGTCACGTGAATCGAATCCATCCGGCCGGCAACGGCTCCATCCGCTGGTCGCTACGGCAGCGGTCAGCCTGACCGTTTTCGCGCTCGCCGGCGCCGCGGCGGTCACCGGCTTGATCGCCTCGCCACTCGCCCGTGACACGACCGCTTCGACGATCGTCGACCCGGTGAAGGATGGCGTAAGACAGCCCGTCCCGGTGCTCGCGGACGCGAGCCGCGACGACCGATCCGGGTCCAACCGCTCGGCCACGACGGCCGCCGCGGCGACCGCAGTCGGCGGCGCTTCAGGTAGCGCCGCGAGCGGCGCCACCGCGCACGCGACCAGGCCCGCGACCCGACCGCAGCCGCCCCGGACCACTACGCCGGCAGCGGTCGTCGCTGCACCCCATGTCACAGCGCCGGCGATCGACCCGACCCAGGCTACCGTGATGGCCATCGATCGCATCGAGGAGGCCGGTGATGGCAGTGGTCTCGGCGTCATCGGCGGCGGGATCGTCGGCGGCGCGCTCGGCAACCAGATCGGCGGCGGGAATGGTCGCAAGGCGATGACCGTGCTCGGCGCGGTCGGCGGTGCGGTGGCCGGCAACGCGCTCGAGAAGAAGGTCCGCAGCACGGTCCACTACGACGTCCAGGTGCGGATGGCCGACGGTTCGGTGCGCAAGCTGCGCTACGACGACGCGCCCCCGTTCCAGCCTGGCGACCGGATCCGCGTCGACGCCCACGCGTCCTGATCGGATCGCCGCCGCCCGGCGGGCGTCCTCGTAGAATGCGGCGATGGCCGCCACCGGCGCATGGTTTGCCCAGGGACCCGCCAAAGTCCTGATCGTCGAGGACGACGCGACGATCGCGGCGAACCTCTATCAGTTCCTCGAACTGCGCGGCTTCGTCGTCGACCTCGCCCGTGACGGGCCGGCGGCGATCGCCCGCCTCAGCGCCGAGACCTACGATGCGATCATCCTCGACATCGGCCTGCCCCGGTCCGACGGCTTTCAGGTACTGGACACGCTGCGCCGGCGGCTGCTGCGGGCGACGCCGGTCCTCGTCCTGACGGCCCGCGGGGAACTCGAGAGCCGGTTGCAGGCATTCGAGTCCGGCGCCGACGACTATCTGGCCAAGCCGTTCGCCCTGGCCGAGGTCGAGGCGCGGGTGCTCGCGCTCCATCGTCGCTCGACGGGCGCCGTGGTCGCGACCGAATCGCGAATCGGTTCCCTGCGGCTCGATCGGCGGGCGCGCGAGGTCCGGGTCGGCGACCAGGTCGTACGCTTGATGCCGCGCAGCATGCTGTTGCTCGAACGGCTGATCCGCGATCCCGGTGCCGTGGTCGCGCGGCGCGAACTCGAGGAACTGCTCTGGCCCGGCGGCGACGCCCCGGCCGACGCGCTGCGCGGCCAGGTCTACCTGTTGCGGCGCGCCCTGTCCGAAGCCGGTTTCGACGGTGTCGAAACGGTCCACGGCGTAGGTTTCCGGCTGCGTCCATGATCGCGGCGGCATGGATCAGGAAGCCGATGTCGACGCTGCAGCGCCGGATCAGCACGGCGCTTACGTCCGTCATCGTGCTGTTCGTCGCTGCCCACGGCTTTCTCGCCTACAGCTCACTCGAGGATCAGGAGGACGACCTCGTCGACGACATCGTGATGGCCGAGACGCGCCGCCTCGTCGCCCGGATGGCCGACGGCGACCGGGTCCTGCAGGACGCCGAGCCACCCGTCCGACTGGCCCCGGACATGGTGGCCTGGCTGCTGGCCCCCGGCCGCCACGAGGAGACCCTCGCGCTGCCGCCCTACCTGCGCGGCCTCGCCGACGGGCCGCACCGCATCCACTCCGATGTCCTGGTGATCCACAGCGTGATCCAGACCACCGACGCCGGCCGCCTCTACGTCTCTCTCGACGCGACCCGCAACGAGGAATTCGTCTACCGCTTCGGCCGCTACCTGACCGCCACCGGGCTGCTGATCATCGCGATCGGATGGCTGCTGTCGGTCTGGCTGGCGCGGATCGTGGTCAGTCCGATCCGCCGGCTAGCCGAGCGGCTGGCACAGTGGTCGCCGGGTAGCACGACCCGCTCGGTCAGCGAATCCGACGAAGAGGCGCTGCTGCTGCAGGCCTTCGACCAGGCGCAGCGCAAGCTCGACGAGGCGATCGCGCACGAGCGCGAGTTCGCCGCCAATGTCCGTCACGAGGTCCGGACGCCGCTGTCGGCGCTGCGCACCGATGCCGAGATGCTGCTGCTGACGACCACGCTCGAACCGCCGGCTCGCGATCGGTTGCACCGGATGATCGAGACCGTCGACGCCGTAGCCGACAGCGTCGAATCGACTTGGTCGCTGTCGACCGCCGAGCCGGCCCGACCGGAGGCACTCGATCTCGCAGCCTGCGTCGACAGTGCGTGGGCGAGCCTGCAGCACCTCAATGCCGACGATCGGATGCGCTTGCACAATCTGCTCGCCGACTCCGACGACCGGCCCGAACTCGATCGGCAGGCGCTGATGACGATCCTCCGCAACCTGCTGCGCAACGCCATCGAGCATGCCGCGTCGGGAACCTGCGAGGTGCGTCGTACGCCTTCGGGGATCGAGATCGCCGACGACGGCCCCGGCATCGGCGCCGAAGATTTGCCGCATGTCTTCGACCGCTACTTCCGCGGACGGCTGGCCGACAGTGCCACGGTGGCAGGACCGGCAGAGATAGCGCCCGCAGAGACAGCGCAGCCGGCCGCCACAGTCGCGCCCGGTCGAGTGCCGTCGAAGACACCCTCGCGGCCGCCCGATCCCCACAACGGGCGCGGACTGGGGCTGGCAATGGCCCGCCAGGCCGCGCTCCAGCAGGGTTGGCAGCTGACGGCGCGCTCGAGCGCGGGCACCGGCACGGTCTTCAGGCTCGACTTCCAGAACTGATCGCCGAGGCGCGGCAACGGCCGGCGCGATCAGAGCAGGATCGCCGCCCAGACAGTTGCCGCGCCGACCAGGCTGAGGAGGACCGCTGCGCTGCCGATGTCCTTGGCCCGACCGATCAGCGGATGCCACTCCTGCGAGATTGCGTCGGCCAGCGCCTCGATCGCGCTGTTCAGCAACTCGACGACCAGCACCGGTACCAGCGCTGCGACGAGCAGCAGCGACCGATCGAAGCTCACCGGGAGCCAGAACGCGAGCGGCACGAGCACGGCGCCGGCGGCGACCTCCTGGCGAAACGCCGCCTCGTAGCGCCAGACGGCGCGCAGGCCCGCGATCGAACAACGCAGCGCGCGGCCGACGCGTGCCAGTCCCGAAGCGGACGCGACAGGCGACTTCAGTCGCGGCGCATCAAGCGGGACCTTGTCGAGCGAGATCTTCATGACAGCGGGCGATGGCGGCCGGTGCGCTCGAGGAGAAAAGACTGCGAGCGTAGCCCGGGCGCAGTCGAAATCTCGTCGAACGGATTGACAACCGAACAGATCGGCGACCGAAGCAATCGATCGAACCATCGCCGATGCTGCCGGCCGTGGCAGGCTCCGCTGTCACGAGGCGCACGGCGCGTCGTCATGGAGTAATCTCGCGCCACGACCTGCGCGCCCGAGCGCTGCCGGAGGAGACGATGAACGAGAACTCGATCGCCGCCGCGCGGACCGTACGGGCCACGGCCACCGCACTGGTCTCGGCCGGCGCGCTGCTGCTGGCCGCCGCGACGTCCAGCGCCTTCGCCCAGACGAAAGAAATCCGGATCGGCGTCATCTACGACCTGACCGGGCCGCTGGCCGCCGGCGGATCGCACGCCTCGTACCTCGGCACCAAGTACGCGATCGACATGATCAACGAGCGCGGCGGCGTCGAAGGGGTCAGGGTCGTGCCGATCTACTCGGACGCCCAATCGAAGGCCGACGTCGCGATCAATGAGGCCGAGCGGCTGCTGAGCCAGGAGAAGGTCGACCTGATCATGGGCGTGTTCTCCAGCGCCCACTGCGTCCCGATGGCTCAGAAGGTCGATGCTGCGAAGAAGTTCATGTGGGCCAACGTCTGCGTCGCCTCGTCGGTGTTCAAGGACAAGCACCTGTCCTACGTCTTCCGGCCCCAGGTCCACTCCGACCAGTTCGGCGAAGCCTCGTGCAGCTTCCTCGACCAGCAGGCGAAGGCCAACCTGGGCAAGGAGTCGAAGGCGCTCAGGGTAGCGGTGATCTACGAAGACGGGCCCTATGGCGCGGGTGTCGCCGCCGGCAACGAGACCAGCTGCAAGCGCCACGGGATGGAGATCGTGCTGAAGGAAGGCTACGCCGCGACCGCCCCGGACCTGTCGCCGTTGATCACGAAGCTCAAGCGGGCGCGGGCCGACGTGATCCTGCATACCGGCTACAACCCCGATATCACCCTGTTCCTGCGCCAGGCCAAGGAGCAGGGCCTGAAGTGGCAGGCGCTGATCGGCCATGGTGCCGGCTATGGTCAGTTCGACAAGCTCTACACGACCTTCAAGGACGATGCCGACTTCATCTACAACGTCGACCCGGTCGGTGCGCAACTGCTCGACCCCAAGACGTTGCAGCCCGGCCTGGGCGAACTGACCGCCGAGATGGTCAGGCGTTACAGGGCCGATACCAATGCCAAGGAGATCCCGACCCACGTCTCGATGGGCTTCAACCAGAGCTGGATCTTCTTTTCCGATGTGCTGCCGCGCGCCATCAAGCAGTTCGGCGGCTTCGATCCCGAAGCGCTGCGCAAGGCCGCGCTCGCCACCGACATCGCCGATGGCGGGACAATCCAGGGCTACGGCGTCAAGTTCTTTCCGCCGGGCTCGTCGATGGCCGGCCAGAACGAGCGCTCGACGCCCGCGGTGATGCAGTACCAGGGCAACGCCACCTACGTCGTCTGGCCCAAGGGGATCGCGACCCGCGAGCCGACGCTGCCGCTGCCGAAGGGCCACGCCTACGCGCGCTGACGGCGGCCGGTGACGCTGCCGGTGGCGGCCAGCACGCCTGCCGAAGCCGCGATCCGTTTCGCCGCGGCCGGCCCGGCCACGGCTGCCTCCTCGCCGCTGCTCGCGGTCCGGGGCCTGACCCGGCGCTTCGGCGGCTTCACGGCCGTCGATGGCGTCTCGTTCGAACTGGCTCGCGGCGAGATCCTCGGACTGATCGGGCCCAACGGCTCGGGCAAGAGCACGACCTTCAACGTGATCGCAGGGCTCTACCTGCCGAGCGCCGGCTCGATCCGGCTCGAAGGCGAAGAGATCGGCGGATTGTCGCCGAGCGTGATCTGCCGCAAGGGCCTGGCGCGGACGTTCCAGATCCCGCGTCCGTTCCGCAAACTGGGCCTGCGCGACAACGCGACCCTGGCTGCGTTCTACGGCTCGCCGCGACCGATCGACCGCGCCGAGGCCGAGCGCCGCGCGGTCGAGGCACTGGAGCTGATCGGACTGCCCCATCATCGCGATGCCGGCGTCGCGGGATTGGGTGCTGCCGGCCTGAAGAAGTTGGAGATGGCGCGGGCGCTGGCAACGCAGCCCAAGGTTCTGCTCGCCGACGAAAGCCTGGGCGGTCTCGATGAGACCGAGATGGCCCTGGCGGCGCAGCTGCTGCGCCGGATCCGCGACGAGCGCGGGGTCAGCATCAGCTGGGTCGAGCACATCATGGGGGTTCTGATGCGGGTGATCGACCGCTGCGTGGTGCTCGACCATGGTC
>JBEVJQ010000123.1:0-4118 GCA_040510055.1 Burkholderiaceae bacterium
ATGGCGACACAGGAAGGCCGTGTCTACCTGGGCCGCGGTGACCGCGCGTACGTCCGTGGGATCAGGGACGAAAAGGTCAGCGAGTGGCACGTCTATCGTCCGGCCAAACCGCTGGTCGACCCGGACAATCACCAGACCCTCGCCTACGAGGCACTCTATCTCGGTACCGCGCACCTGACGCGCAAGGGCGATCCGGCAACGGTGGTCATCACCGGTACGGCCGAGGAGATCGGAGAAGGCGATCGGCTGGTGCCGGCCGAGCCGGCGCGAACGGTCAACTTCGCGCCTCGGGCTCCCGAGCAGGACGTCACCGGCAAGATCATCTCGGTGTACCGGGGCGTGAGCCAGGTGGGCCGCTACAGCGTCGTCGCGCTGAACATCGGCAAGAAGAACGGCCTCGAAGTCGGCCACGTGATGAGCGTGCAGCTGAGCGGTCGATTCGCCAAGGACCGCGAAACGAATGAGACGGTCAAACTTCCGAATGAGCCGATCGGTCAATTGCTCGTGTTCCGGACGTTCGACACCATCAGCTACGGCCTGATCGTCGACGCCAGCCAGTCGATCTCGGTCGGCGACAGCGTCAAGAACCCCTGATACGGCCGGGCACGTCCGCGTGGCTCGGCAGAGCCTGCGGACGAGCCCGCGTGACCGACAGTCCCGACGCCCCCCCGGACTACCCGCCGCCCGACGGTCGTTTTCCTGCCGCCGACGGCGACGGCTCCCTTGACGCCTGGCTGCGACTTTCGCTGACCCCCGGGATCGGGCCGGTCCGCGGTCGACGGTTGCTGTCCGGGGACGGCGAACTGCGGCCGCCGCTCGAGTGGAGCCTCGCCGGACTCTCGGACGCGCTCGGCTCCAGTCGCCTGGCTCGGGCGCTGGCAGCGCCGGACCCGGTACGAGACGACCGCGTCGCGGCGGCTCTGGCCTGGCGACGTGCCGGCGCCGACCATGCGATCGTCACCCTGGCCGACCCGGGCTACCCGCCGCGGCTACTCCACCTGCCGGATCCGCCGCTCGTGCTCTACGTGCTCGGCGATCCGCGCTGGCTCTCGCACCGGCAACTGGCCGTCGTTGGCAGCCGCCGGGCGACAGCACTGGGGCTGGCCACGGCTCGCGCCCTTGCCCATGCGCTGGCGGCCAGCGGCTGGGTCGTATCCAGTGGCCTGGCCGAGGGGATCGACCGCGCTGGCCATGAGGGCGCGCTCGCTGCGCCGGGTGGCGCCACGCTTGCCGTCATGGGAACGGGCATCGAACAGATCTATCCGGGCCGGCACCGCCGGCTCGCCGACCGGATTGCCGCCAGCGGAGCCCTTGTCACCGAACAGCCGGTGGGAATGGCCCCGCTGGGAACCAACTTTCCGCGGCGCAACCGCCTGCTCGCGGCCCTTTCCCACGGAGTCGTGGTGGTCGAGGCAGCCATCAACAGCGGATCGCTGATCACCGCCCAGATCGCCGCCGACCTCGGTCGCGAAGTTTTCGCCGTCCCCGGCTCGATCCACTCGCCCCAGGCACGCGGCTGTCACCGGTTGCTGCGCAACGGTGCGGCGCTGGTCGAGACGCTGGGCGATATCCTGGGGCAGTTCACCCTGGATGGCGAAGGCGGCACCAGTCGCGAAAGCGGTCGCGACACCGGTCGCACCGACCGTGATGCCCGCGACGCCAGTGGCACCGACCGTGGTAGCGGTGGCACCGACCACGCAGCCACCGGTTCCGTCGGCGCCGAAATGACCGCGTTGCTCGATCGCCTGGCCGGTGGGCCGGTCGATGCCGACAGCCTCCACGCAACACTGGGCTGGCCCATCGACCACCTCCTAGTACAGTTGCAACTCCTTGAATTGCAAGGCCAACTCGGGCGGGACTTGAACGGCGACTGGTATCGACGCATCTGATTCCATGTGGCGGTAAGAGGCATGCCCTTGCACCGCCCCATAGCGACTCTTACTATTGCCCCCCGCCATGAGCAAAGCCCTGATCATTGCCGAGAAGCCCTCGGTCGCCAACGACATCGCCCGCGCACTGGGCGGCTTCAGCAAGTCCGGCGACTACTTCGAGAGCGATGACTATGTCCTCAGCTCTGCCGTCGGTCACTTGGTCGAGATCACGGCTCCCGAGGATTTCGAGGTCAAACGCGGAAAGTGGTCGTTCACTAACCTTCCGGTCATCCCGCCGCACTTCGACCTGCGACCGATCGACCGGACGCAGGACCGGCTCAAGCTGTTGACGCGGCTGCTCAAGCGCAAGGACATCTCGCGACTGATCAACGCCTGCGACGCCGGCCGTGAAGGGGAATTGATCTTCCGGTTGATCGTCCAGCATGCCAAGGCCCGGCAGCCGATCGAGCGGCTGTGGCTGCAATCGATGACACCCTCGGCGATCCGCGACGGCTTTGCCCGGTTGCGCGCCGGCCGCGAAATGGAAGCGCTGGCCGACGCCGCGCGGTCACGTTCCGAAGCCGACTGGCTGGTCGGTATCAACGGCACGCGCGCGATGACCGCATTCAACTCGCGCGAGGGCGGCTTCTTCCTCACGACGGTCGGCCGCGTCCAGACGCCGACCCTGGCTGTCGTGGTCGAGCGCGAGGAGAAGATCCGGCGTTTCGTCGCACGCGACTACTTCGAGATCGAGGGCACGTTCGGCGCCGCGGCCGGCGACTACCCCGGCAAGTGGTTCGACCCCGAGTTCAAGAAGACCGACGACCCCGAACACCGCGCTGACCGGCTCTGGGACCGCGAACGCGCCGAGGCGATCGCCAACGCCGTCCGGGGCAAGACCGGTACTGTCAGCGAAGAGACCAAGCCGTCGACGCAGGCCGCGCCGGCGCTATTCGACCTGACGACCCTGCAGCGCGAGGCCAACGGCCGGTTCGGCTTCTCGGCCAAGACCACGCTGTCGCTGGCCCAGGCGCTCTACGAACGGCACAAGGTGCTGACCTACCCGCGGACCGATTCCCGGGCGCTGCCCGAGGACTATCCGCCCACGGTGCGCCAGACGGTGGACATGCTGGCGCAGTCGCCGGCTTTTGGCCAGTTCGCCCGGACGATCGTCAAGCACGACTGGATCCAGCCGAAGAACAAGCGCGTGTTCGACAACGCCAAGGTTTCCGATCACTTCGCGATCATCCCGACGCTGCAGCCGCCGAAGAACCTGACCGAGGCCGAGCACAAGCTCTATGACCTCGTCGTCCGTCGGTTCCTCGCCATCTTCTTCCCACCGGCCGAGCATCGGGTCACGACCCGGATCACGACCGTCGAGGAGCACAAGTTCAAGACCGAGGGGCGGGTGCTGGTCAACCCCGGTTGGCTGGCCGTTTACGGCAAGGACGCGGCGGCGGACGGGGCCAATCCGAACCTGGTGCCGGTGACCGAAGGTGAGTCGGTGCTCACTCGCGAGGCGATCGCCAATCTGCTTCAGACTCGCCCGCCCGCCCGCTATTCGGAAGCGACGCTGCTGTCGGCGATGGAAGGCGCCGGCAAGACCTTGGACGACGACGAATTGCGCGAAGCGATGGCCGGCAAGGGCCTGGGTACGCCTGCGACGCGCGCAGCGATCATCGAGGGCCTGATCGCCGAGAAATACCTGATCCGCGAGGGGCGCGAGCTGATTCCCACGGCCAAGGCGTTCCAGTTGTTGACGCTGTTGCGCGGGCTCGGTGTCAGCGAATTGACGCTGCCGGAACTGACCGGCGAATGGGAGCAGAAGCTCGCCCGGATGGAGCGCGGCCAGCTCGAGCGCGAGCAGTTCATGGACGACATCGCCGCGATGACGCGCCAGATCGTGGAGCGAGCCCGGAACTATGCCGCCGATACCGTCCCCGGTGACTATGCCACGCTCGCCGCTCCGTGCCCGAACTGCGGCGGCACGGTCAAGGAGAACTACAAGCGCTTTGCCTGCACGAACTGCGACTTCTCGATCACCAAGATTCCGGGCGGACGGCAGTTCGAGATCCCCGAGATCGAGACCCTGCTGAAGGATCGAGTCATCGGCCCGCTCTCGGGCTTTCGCAGCAAGATGGGGCGCCCGTTCTCGGCGATCCTGAAACTGTCCGACGAACTGAAGCTCGAGTTCGACTTCGGCCAGAACAGCGCAGACGACGACAATGCCGAGCTGGTCGACTTCAG
>JBEVJQ010000124.1:0-3899 GCA_040510055.1 Burkholderiaceae bacterium
GCGCACTGGAAGGCGCGCGGGCTCGACTTCACCCGTATCCTCCATGCGCCCGACATGCCGAAGGAGGTCGCCCGCTATTGCGTCGAGAGCCAGGATCACGGCCTCGATCGCGCGCTCGACCATCAGTTGCTGAGCCGGACCGAGGCTGCGCTCGAACGCGGTGAGCGGGTCAGCTTCATCATGCCGATCCGCAATGTCAATCGCACCGTCGGCACGATGCTGTCGGGCGAGGTCGCGCGGCGCTACACGCATGAAGGGTTGCCCGAGGACACGATCCACATCCAGTTCAACGGCGTCGCGGGTCAGTCGTTCGGTGCCTTTCTTGCCCACGGCATCACGCTCGACCTCGTTGGCGACGCCAACGACTATGTCGGCAAGGGCCTGTCCGGTGGACGGATCATCGTGCGTTCGCCCAACGACTTTCGCGGCTTCGGCCCCGAGCACATCATCGCCGGCAATACCGTTCTCTATGGCGCCATCGCCGGCGAGGCGTACTTCAACGGCGTGGCCGGCGAACGCTTCGCGGTCCGCAACTCGGGAGCCGCCGCGGTCGTCGAAGGGGCGGGTGACCATTGCTGTGAATACATGACCGGCCGCACCGTCGTCGTCCTCGGCGACACGGGCCGCAATTTCGCCGCCGGGATGTCGGGCGGCGTAGCCTATGTCTACGACCCAGAAGGCAACTTCGAGCGGCGCTGCAACACGGCGATGGTCACGCTCGAACCGGTGATCGCGGCGCACGAGCAGGAGAACAAGGTCGCGCGCTCGGGCTGGCACAGTGCTCGTCGCGGGACCGAGATCAGCACCGACGAGGCAATCCTCAAGGGGCTGCTGGAGGCCCACTTCCGCCATACCGGCAGCTTCCGGGCGCGCGAGATCCTGACCCACTGGGGGCAGTCGCGCAAACTGTTCGTCAAGGTCTTCCCCAACGAGTACCGGCGCGCACTGGCCGAGATGTATGCCAATCGGCTCGACGAACTGGGGCCGACGCTGGTCCACAGCGATGTCGACCACGACAACCCCAGCAAGGGTTCGGCGAGCTGGCCGGGTCGCGCCGCCGTGACGACCGAAGGCCGGGCGGGCGGTGCCCGGGTCGGGGCGGCGGCCGATGCCGCAGCGGGGGCGGCCGGCGGAAGCGGCGCCAAGGCGGCGCCGCGCAAGGGCGCCAGGGTCGGTGGCGGCGGGCCGGGCAAGGTTCCGGCCGCGCGCCAGCGCTGAATCGCGACAACGGACGGGATCCTCGGCAGACATGGGCAAGATAACGGGCTTTCTCGAGATCGAGCGGCTGGCGGAGCCGAGCGAAGCGATCGCGTCGCGGGTCAGGCACTACCGCGAGTTCATCGCGCGCCTGTCCGACGAGGACACCGCGAAGCAGGGCGCGCGCTGCATGGACTGCGGGATTCCGTTCTGCCAGACCGGCTGCCCCGTCAACAACATCATCCCGGACTGGAACGACCTGGTCTATCGCCAGCGCTGGCGCGACGCGATCGAGACGCTGCACTCGACCAACACCTTTCCCGAATTCACCGGACGCATCTGCCCGGCGCCGTGCGAGGCCGCCTGCACGTTGAACATCAACACCGACCCGGTCGGGATCAAGTCGGTCGAGCACGCGATCATCGACAAGGCCTGGGAAGAAGGCTGGGTATTACCGCTGGTGCCGGAAACGAGGACCGGGAAGACCGTTGCCGTAGTCGGTTCGGGGCCGGCGGGCCTGGCCTGCGCCCAGCAACTGGCTCGCGCCGGCCATGCGGTGACGGTGTTCGAGAAGAGCGATCGCATCGGCGGATTGCTCCGTTACGGCATTCCCGACTTCAAGATGGAGAAACACCTGATCGATCGGCGGGTCGAGCAGATGCGGGCCGAGGGGGTCGAGTTCCGCAGCGGCGTCAGGGTCGGTGGCGAAATGCCAGCCATGATCCACGGCGCCGACGCCGCCGCGCTTCCGGCCGAGCAACTGCTGGCGGAATTCGATGCCGTCGTGCTGGCCGGTGGTGCCGAGATGCCGCGCGACCTGCCGGTCCCGGGGCGCGATCTGAAGGGCGTTCACTTCGCGATGGAGTTCCTGCCGATGCAGAACAAGGTCGTGGCCGGTGATCCGCTCGACAGTCAGATCCTCGCCGGGGGCAAGGACGTGGTCGTGATCGGCGGTGGCGACACCGGCAGCGACTGCGTCGGCACGTCGAACCGCCAGGGCGCCCGGTCGGTGACGCAGTTCGAACTGCTGCCGCAACCGCCCGACGAGGAGAACCGGCCGATGACCTGGCCGTATTGGCCGATCAAGCTGCGGACGTCGAGTTCGCACGAGGAGGGCGCGAATCGCGACTGGGCCGTGACCACGCAGTCGTTCAATGACGACGGCAACGGCCATGTCCGGTCGCTGACCTGTGCTCGGGTCGAGTGGGTCCGCGATGCGGCGACCGGCCAGATGCGAATGGTCGAGGTCGAGGGCTCGGCATTCGAGGTGCCGGCCGGCCTGGTGCTGTTCGCGATGGGCTTCGTCTCGCCAGTCTCCCAGGTGCTCGATTCGTTCGGTGTCGAGCGCGACGCTCGCGGGAACGTCCGGGCGACGACCGATGGCGCCGGCTGCTATCGGACCAACCTCGAGAAGGTGTTCACCGCCGGCGACATGCGGCGCGGCCAGTCGCTCGTGGTCTGGGCGATCCGCGAGGGACGGCAGGCAGCGCGCGCGGTCGACGAATACCTGATGGGATCGAGCACGCTGCCGCGCTGACCGGCCGGAGCACTGCGAAGGTTCGGGCGGGCGTCAACTTCAGAGGGGAATCGCGATGCCGCAGGCCAGCCTGCCTGGACGGCGCCCACTCGGCGACGGCGAACTGTCGGTGCGCCCGCTGTGCCTGGGCGGCAACGTGTTCGGTTGGACCCTCGACGAAAAACGCTCGTTCGAGGTGCTCGACGCGTTCGTCGACGCCGGATTCGATTTCATCGATACGGCCGACCGCTATTCGCGCTGGATGCCGGGCAACAGCGGAGGCGAATCCGAGCGGATCATCGGCAACTGGTTCGCCGCCAGCGGCAAGCGCGACCGGGTCGTGCTCGCGACCAAGGTCGGCCACGACATGGGTGGCGATCGCAACGGGCTGTCGGCACGCTGGATCAGGCAGGGCGTCGAGGATTCGCTCGAGCGCCTGCGCACCGACCGGATCGATCTCTACCAGTCGCACAAGGACGACGCCGATACGCCGCAGGAGGAGACGCTGCGTGCCTACGACGACCTGATCCGCGCCGGCAAGGTTCGCGTGATCGGCGCATCGAACTTCAGCGCAGCGCGGCTGGCGTCGGCGCTCGAGGTCGCGCGCAGCAAGGGCTTGCCACGCTACGCGATGCTCCAGCCCGAATACAACCTCTACTCGCGTGCCGAGTTCGAGCGCGAACTGCAACCGCTGTGCCAGCGCGAGGGGATCGGTGTCATCCCGTTCTACGGACTGGCCAGCGGGTTCCTGTCCGGCAAGTACCGTAAGCCCGACGATGCCGGCAAGAGCCCCCGTGGGCCCGGGGTCGTCGAGAAGTACCTGAATCCTCGCGGGCTGCGGATCGTCGCCGCCCAGGACGAGGTCGCCGCCCGCGTGGGCGCGAACAACGCCCAGGTGGCGATTGCCTGGCTGATGGCGCAACCGACGGTCACGGCGCCGATCGTGAGCGCCACCGATCGCGCGCAGGTCGACGACCTGGCGGCGGCGGCCCGACTGCAACTCGACGACGAGGCGCTGGCCGCGCTCGACCGGGCCAGCGCGCCGTAACCGCAATCAGGCCTTCAGCGCCCAGTCGCGCTTCATCGACTCGCGTTGGCTGAAGCCGGCCTGCCACCCGGCCAGCGCCGGATGGCGGTCGCGCCAGCCGAGGTCGCCGAAGCGCAGGTCCAGGTACCAGAGCGCGCA
>JBEVJQ010000125.1:0-5340 GCA_040510055.1 Burkholderiaceae bacterium
GCAATGACCGCTGGAAGGTTGCCAACGCATCCAGCACAGAGCTGCGCATGGGGCTACCGCGATAGATCGCATTGAAGCCGCGCTCATAGTCTGGATCACGGCGGCGCACGCCGATGCAGTGGAACCCCGACCGCAACGCCGGCTTCTCGACGGCCGACCCGCAACGGCTCTACCTGCCACCGGGGATGGACTCAGTCTACGGCTACCAGGGCGTCAACTTCGAGGCCCAGCTGCGCGAGCCGTCGTCGCTGCTGAACTGGATGCGGCGGATGCTCGCGGTGCGCAGGCAGCACCTTGCGTTTGGTCGCGGCAAGCTCTCGTTCCTGCGCGCCGGCAACCGCAAGGTGCTCGCCTACCTGCGCGAGTACGGTTCGCAGAACATTCTCTGCGTCGCCAACCTGTCGCGGACGGCGCAGCCGGTCGAACTCGACCTGGCGCGCTACAAGGACCACGTGCCGGTCGAACTGATGGGACGCACCGCGTTCCCGCCGATCGGCGACCTGCCGTACCTGCTCACCCTGCCGGGGTACGGTTTCTATTGGTTCCACCTGTCGACGAGCGACCAGGCGCCGTCGTGGCACCGTCAATGGCTGGGAAAAGATGAGGCACCCGTGCTGGTAATGACTGATGGTTGGAAGACTTTTGCAAGCGCCGATGGCGCAGCCAACCGTCGCGCGGCGCTGGCACAGGCCGCACGGATCCGGCTCGAGACCGAGCTGCTGCCGCAGTTCATCAACGGTCAGCGCTGGTACGCCGCTCCGACTGCCGGTGCTGGAGACGGCGGCAGCGGCACCCCGGCAACGACCGGAACGCGCGCCCACCTGCGCTGGCAGGTCGAATGGCCGACCGAGACCGGCCCGGCGCTGATGGCCGCCTTCGACGTCGAACCCGGCGCCCACGGCTCGTTCGACCGCTATTTCGTTCCGCTGGTACTCAACTGGGAGGACGAAGGCGATCCGGCCCGCGTTCCGGGTCCGGCGGTACTGGCCAAGGTCCGGCAGCAGGCGCGCGTCGGACAACTGATCGACGCCATGGCCGATGACGCGTTCTGCCGCTCGATCGTCGAGGCGATCGCCAACCGGCGATCGATCGCGCTGAGCGGCGGCCGGATCAGCTTCGAGCCGACGAAGGCGATGGCCGCGGTCATGGCCGAGCGGCCGGTCGCCGCCTCCGGTCCGGCCGCGGTCCGTCACCCGCCGGCCCAGAGCACGAACACCACGGCGATCATCGACGACCGCCTGTTTCTCAAGACCTATCGCCAGGTCCATGCCGGGGTGCCGATCGAGATCGAAATCGGTCGATTCCTGACCGAGGTCGCGGCGTTCCCGCACGCCGTGTCCGTCCTCGGCATCGTCCAGCATCGAGCCGACGACGGCACGCTGACCGCGGTCGCGATGCTGCAGACCGTGGTCCAGAACCAGGGCGACGGCTGGAACCTGACCCTCGAGTATCTCGATCGCTTCCTCGAGGCTCGGCGACCGCCCGGCGACACCGCGAACGGGTCCGACCGTGCCAGCGGTGATCGCCCGTCGGTCCACGGCGGCTTCCTCGAGCTCGCGCGCGTCCTCGGCAAGCGCACGGCGCAACTGCATCTTGCCCTGGCCACCCCGGGCGGTGGCGACGACTTCGATGCCGAAGCGATCACGGCCGAGGACCTCCGCGCCTGGGTCGCCGGCGTTCGCGCCGAACTCGACCAGACGCTCGAGCGGCTCGCCGCCGAGCGCGACCGGTTGCCGGCGCACCTGCAGCCGGCGATCGACGCGACGCTCGACGCGCGCGCGGTGATCGCCGCGGCGATCGACGCCGCCGCCAGGCTTCCAGCCGGCGGGCACAAGATCCGCCACCACGGCGACTACCACCTGGGCCAGGTGCTGCTGTCGAACAACGATTTCTTCATCATCGACTTCGAGGGTGAACCGGCGCGGTCGTTGGCCGATCGCCGGCGCAAGCATTCGCCGCTGCGCGATGTCGCCGGGATGATCCGGTCGATGGAATACGCGGGACACTCGGCGTTGTCGAGTCGACGCAACAAGGGCAGCGGCGACATCGCCGGCGACCGCGCCGCGATCGATCAATGGAAGGCCGAGTCGCGCGAGACCTTCATGAACGCCTACGCTGCCGTCGTCGACGGTTCGCCGCTCTATGGCGACTGGCCGACGGCGCTCGGGTTGCTGGAACTGTTCGTGCTCGAGAAGACGCTCTACGAACTGCGCTACGAACTGGCACACCGTCCGGACTGGGTCGCGATCCCGCTGTCGGGCATGGTCCAGCGGTTCGCACCCGAAGCAGCAGCCAGCGTGATCGCCGGAGGCAGCTGAAGGCAACACGACGCGCGACCCGACATCCGGCGCGACCAGGCTACCAAGCCCAACCCGCAACACGATTCCACCGACCCCTGTGCATTCCGAACTCCGCCCGCAATCCAAGGACGACCTGCAATCCGCAGGCGAGATCCAATCCGACGCCAAGTTGCAACCCGCCGCAGCCGACCGCGAATCAGCAGCCGACCTCGAATCCGCAGGCGAGCTCCAACCCGGAGCCCACCTGCGCGATGACGGCGGTACGTCGTTCACGCTGTTCGCGCCGCCCGAGGCGCGGATCGAGCTGCTGCTGGAGCCCGCCGCTGGCAACGCAGCCGAGCAGGTCATCGCGCTCGTCGCAAAAGGTCGGTCGGCGGGCCAACCGCTGGTGGTGCACCAGTGGCGAACGAGCGAGAACCTCGCCGGACGCCGTTATCGGTTTCGCGTCGCCGGTGGGGCGCCGTTTCCCGACCCGGCGTCGCGCTGCAACCCCGACGATGCCCACGGAGCCAGCGTCGTCGTCGACCCGCGGGCGTTCCGCTGGCGCCATCCCGACTGGGCCGGGCTGCCATGGCATCGCTACGTCCTCTACGAACTGCACGTGGGGACGTTCACCGCGGCCGGGACGTTCGCGGCCGCGATCGAACGGCTCGACGAACTCGCCACCCTCGGCATCACCGCCATCGAGGTGATGCCGGTCGCCGACTTCCCCGGCCAGCGCAACTGGGGCTACGACGGCGTCCTGCCGTACGCTCCCGATGGCTGCTACGGCACGCCCGACGACTTCCGCCGCTTCGTCGACGAAGCCCACGGTCGCGGCATCGCCGTGATCCTCGACGTGGTCTACAACCACTTCGGGCCCGACGGCAATTATTTGCACGGCTTCGCACCGGCGTTCTTCAACGAGGCCCACCAGACCCCGTGGGGCGCGGCGATCAATTTCGATGCCCCTGGATCGAAGCTGGTCCGCGCGTTCTTCGTCGAGAACGCCTGGTACTGGATAGACGCCTTCCGGCTCGATGGCCTGCGGCTCGATGCGGTTCACGCGATCCGCGACGATTCGCCGACCCACCTGGTCGCGGAGATCGCTCAAACGATCGGTACCCGTCTCGATCGACAGCGGACCGACCGGTCCTCCCCGGCCCGCGCCGTCCACCTGATCGCCGAAAACGAGCTGAACCAGGCTTCGCTTCTGGTGCGCCAAGCCGACGGCACGCCGAAGGCGGCGACAGCGCAATGGAACGACGACATCCACCATGCGCTCCATGTCCTGGTCACGGGCGAGACCGACGGTTACTACGGCGACTTCGCCGATGCGCCGGCACGGCGCCTCGCCGATGGCCTCGCCCACGGCTTCATCTACCGTGGCGAGGTCCCGGTCCACTCCGGCGGCGAGCCACGCGGCGAACCGTCCGAAGGCCTGCATCCGAAGGCATTCATCAATTTTCTCCAGAATCACGACCAGGTCGGCAATCGTGCGATGGGCGAACGGATCGGTGCATTGGCGGCGCCGGCCGCGGTGCGCACGGCCACCGCCTGCGTGCTGCTGGCACCGGCGATTCCGATGCTGGTCATGGGCGAGGAGTTCGCCGCCTCGGCGCCGTTTCTCTACTTCTGCGATTTCGAGGGCGAACTGGCAACCGCGATCCGCGACGGCCGGCGGCGCGAGTTCGGACGCTTCGAGCGCTTCGCCGATCCCGCTGTCCGCGACCGGATCCCCGATCCGACGGCAGAATCGACGTTCGTCCGCTCGCGCCTCGACTGGAGCGAGCGGCAACGCGGCGAGCACGCTGTCACGCTCGAGTTCATCCGCCGTTGCCTCGACGCCCGCCGGTCGATAGTCGAGCCGCTGATCGCCGGCAGCACAGTGCCGCAAGCTGGCTTCACGATGCTCTCCGAGCGCGCGTTCATCGTCCGCTGGCAGTTCGGCGACGACGTGCTTGCACTGGCCGCCAATTTCGACGGGCAGGCGGCCGTTCCCCTCACCGGCCACTATCCAGGCCGGATCGTCCTGCAGGCCGCTGGCGATGGCACGGTCGAGCACCGCGCTCGGGACCTGGGCGCCGATGACGGCCTGGTCCTGCCGCCGAACGGCGTAGCGCTGTTCCGATGACGACGCCAGGCACCGCGGCGAAACCGTCCCGTCCCCCGGGCCGCGATACTCCGCGCTCGATCCCGCGCGCAACCTACCGGATCCAGCTCCATCGCGGATTCGGCTTTCGCGATGCCCGGCGCGCGCTGCCCTATCTGTCCGAACTCGGCGTCAGCCACGTCTACTGTTCGCCATACCTGATGGCGACACCGGGCAGCACGCACGGCTACGACGTCATCGATCCGACGCGCCTCAATCCCGACCTGGGGACGCTGAGCGACTATCGCGATTTCTGTCGGGCGCTGGCCCGTCACGGGCTGCGGCAGATCCTCGACATCGTTCCGAATCACATGGGCGTCGATACCGACGCCAATCCGTGGTGGCAGGACGTGTTGCGCAACGGCCAGGCCTCGGCCCATGCCGGGTGGTTCGACATCGACTGGACGCGGGGGCGGTTGCTGTTGCCGATCCTGGGCGCGCCGCTGGCGGAGACGATCGCCAACGGCGAACTGGCGCTCGCCCTGGACGACAGTGGTGACGCCTTCCGGCTGCGCTACTACGAGCGCAGCCTGCCGGTCAACGATGCCGGCGCCGCACTGATCATCGCCCGCGCCAGCCGGTCCGACGACGACGGCTCGCTGACGGAAGCGTTGGCCGATCACCAACTGATCCAGGCCGTCGTCGACCTGCAGTACTACGAGCCGGCCCACTGGCGCGAGGCGTCGACCCGGATCAACTATCGTCGCTTCTTCGATATCGCGGGCCTGGCAGCGCTGCGGATCGAAGACCCGGCCGTCTTCGAGGCCACGCATCGGACGGTGATCGAGTGGGTCCGGTCCGGACTGGTCGACGGACTTCGCATCGACCATCCCGACGGCCTGCGCGACCCCGGTGCCTATTTCGATCGGCTCCAGGATGCCGTGCGCGACGACGCCGGCCGGCGTGTCT
>JBEVJQ010000126.1:0-7666 GCA_040510055.1 Burkholderiaceae bacterium
GATCCGGACGGGCCGGGCGGCAAGCGCCTGACACTGTTCGAGTCCGGCGCCATCCTGATCTACCTGTCGGAGAAGGCAGGCGGGAAGCTGGTCCCGGCCGATCCCGCCGCCCGCTACACCTGCCTGCAATGGCTGCTGTTCCAGATGGGCGGCGTCGGGCCGATGTTCGGCCAGCTCGGCTTCTTCGTGAAGTTCGCGGGCAAGGACTGGGAGGACAAGCGCCCGCGCGATCGCTACCGCGACGAGGCCCGCCGCCTGCTGGGGGTGATGGACACCGCGCTGGCGGATCGGCCCTGGTTCCTGGGCGAGGAGTACACGATCGCCGACATCGCCACGTTTCCGTGGATCCGCAACCTGGTCGGGTTCTATGACGCCCGCGACCTCGTCGGATTCGACGACTTCGGGCATGTCGTGCGCGTGCTCGAGGCCTTCGTCGCCCGACCGGCCGTCGTCCGCGGGCTGCAGATTCCCGCCAAGGTCTGAGAGCGGCAAGCGGTCGTGCGGCCCCCGCCTGCAGGGCTCGGCGGCTGCACGGCTCGGCGTCTGCACGGCTCGGCGTCTGCACGGCTCGGCGCCGGTCTGCAGGGATCGGCCGCGCCTGCGAACTTCGCCTCCGCGGACAGCCAGTGGACAGCCAATGGCCACCGACGCCGGCAACGGCAGGAGTGCCGGCTATGATTGCCCGATGTGTACCAACTACCGCCCCGCCACGCGCGAGATCGCCGCGCAGATGTTCGATTTCCCGGCTCCCGCGTTCGACTATCCCGAGGAGGCCTATCCCGGCTACGTCGCGCCCGCCGTCCGTCGCTCGGCCCCCGGACGGCTGCAAGGTATCCGCGGGGTGTTCGGGCTGATCCCGTATTGGGCCAAGGATGCATCGATCGGGCGGCGCACCTACAACGCCCGCAGTGAAACCGTGACGGAAAGGCCCGCGTTCCGGCAGGCCTGGCAGCGCGGCCAGCGTGCGCTGGTGCCGATGGAGCGGTTCTACGAGCCCGACTGGCACAGCGGCCGTGCCGTCCGCTGGCGGATCGAGCGGACCGACGGTGAACCCTTTGCCGTGGCCGCGCTCTGGGATCGATGGGCCGCCCGCCCGGGCGGCGAAGTCGTCGACAGCTTCACCCTGCTCACGATCAATGCCGATGGTCATCCGGTCATGGGTCGGTTCCACCGCCCCGGCGACGAGAAGCGCAGCCTCGTGCCACTGGCCCCGCGGGCGTGGTCGGTCTGGCTCGACGACGATCCCGAGGCCGCGTTGCGGCTGCTGCTGCCGATGGCGCCCGCAGAGTTCACCGCCTCGGCCGACCCGGCACCGCCGGTCGCGGTGACGCAGGCGCGCGCGCTTCGACCGCACGGCGGCACGACCGGAGCCGCGATGGTTCCGATCCCCGAGCAGCTATCGCTCGCGATCGACACTGCGCCGGGCAATGATCCCGGCCACGCCTGACAGATGGCCACGACCGCTCCCCATCGCGTGGTCGTCGTCGGTGGCGGCGCCGGCGGCCTCGAACTCGTCACCCGGCTCGGCGATCGCTATCGCCGACGCCGCGACAAGGTCGACATCACGCTGATCGAGTCGCAGCGGACCCACTTCTGGAAGCCGCACCTGCACGAGATCGCCGCTGGCAGCATGGATCTCGATCGCCGCGACACCGACTACCTCGCGCAGTCGCACTGGCATCACTTCCGCTACATCGCCGGGCCGATGATCGGACTCGATCGCGGCCGCCGCATGGTCCGCGTCGGCCCGGTGATCGACCAGAGCGGCGAGCGGATCACCGACGAACGCGAATGGCCGTACGACACGCTGGTGATCGCCGTGGGCAGCCTCACGCACGACTTCGGCATCCCCGGTGCGCGCGAGCATGCGATCGCGCTCGAGACCGCCGCCGAGGCCAGCCGCTTTCACCGCCGACTGGTCAATGCCTGCTTTCGCGCGCAGTCCCAGAGTACCCCGCTGGCGCCCGGACAACTGCGCGTGGCGATCATCGGCGCCGGGGCGACCGGCGTCGAACTGGCAGCCGAGCTGCACAAGACGACGCGCACGCTGGTCTCCTACGGCCTCGACCGAATCGATCCCGACCGCGACATCCGGCTGACGCTGGTCGAGGCCGCCGACCGGATCCTGCCGGCATTGCCGGAACGGCTGTCGCAGGCGGCGCTGCGGCTGCTGCAGCGACTCAAGGTCGAGGTCCGGGCCGGGGCCCGCGTCGCGGAGGTCAGCCCGGGCGAAGTGCGGCTCGCCGATGGCGAGGTGATCGCTGCTGAACTGGTGGTCTGGGCGGCCGGCGTGAAGGCTCCGTCGTTCCTGGCGACGCTCGACGGACTCGAGGTCAACCGGATCAACCAGCTCGTGGTTAGCCCGGCGCTGCAGACCTCGGTCGATCCGGCGGTATTCGCGCTCGGCGATTGCGCCGCCTGTCCCTGGGTGGGGATGCCCGCGGGAACGAACGTGCCGGCCCGTGCCCAGGCGGCCCACCAGCAGGCCACGCACATGGCACGGCAGATCGGGCGACTGCTCCACGGCCGTCCGCTCGAGCCCTGGCGCTATCGCGACTTCGGTTCGCTGGTTTCGCTGGGGCGCTACACCACCATCGGCAACCTGATGGGCGGACTCGCCCGCGGAAATCTCTGGATCGAGGGCCATTTCGCGCGCCTGATGTACCTCTCGCTCTACAAGCTGCACGAGATCGCGCTGCACGGCTACTGGAAGGTTGCGCTCGAGACGCTGGCCCGTCTGATCACCCGGCGCACCGAGCCGCAGATCAAGTTGCACTGAATCCGGCCGGCAGTTCGGCACCGGTTGCTCATCGGCTCCGTTCGCGGAAGAACCGGATCCGTTCGGCATCGGCCGGGTGGCTCGCCAGCGCGATCGCGATTTGCCCGAGCGGCCCGCCTGTCGCCGGATCGTCGCGTGCTTCGGCGACGAGTTCGAAGAATCGCGCCATCGCCGCCGGTGGCAGCCCGGCCGCCGCGAGCACACGCACGCTTTCGCGGTCCGATTCGCGCTCGAAGTCGCGCGAATAGCCGCGCTGGATCAGCACCGCTGGCGCCCCGGCCAGCAAGGCGCTGAAGTCGCCCAGCGCCACCGACGCCACGGCCGCGACCAGGCTGGCCTGGACCAGCGCCCGCATCGCATGCCGATGGTGGACATGGCCCAACTCGTGGGCGAGGACACCGATGACGATGGCGTCGGCGTCCGGTCCGGCCTTGCGGGCGAGCGCGACCAGCTCGTCGGTCAGCATGATCTGGCCGCCGGGCAGCGCGAAAGCATTCGGCCCGATCCGACTGCGGACGAACCGCAGCTGATAGCGCGGCGTCTCGTCCCCGGTCCAGGCGCTGCGGACCGCCGCGTCGAACGTGGCGGCAATCCGGTCGCGGTCGGCGGGCTCGAGGCGCGACGTCTCGAACCACTGGGTCCCGAGGGAGGCGGCCACCTGGTCGCCGATGAAGCGGTCGACATCGAGCGGGATGACCGCCACCAGGCCGCGGGCAGCGAGCGGCACGCCCCAGATCCAGCCGCCGCCGAGCAGCAACACCAATGCGATCAGCGCGACCACCACGCCGCGCCAACTCTGCTCGGCCCGCGCGGTGGCCGAAACGCGGCGCCCGGCAGCGACCTGCAGTGCGTCCCAGGGCTCATCGGCGAGGGCATGCAAGCTGGCACCGTCGGGCAGGGCCGCGGTCCACGCACCTTGCCGCTGCCGTTCGGACCAGTCGACGCTGGCCAGCGGCACGGTCAGGTCGATGCCGTCGCCGACGATTCGGAGCCGGTCGCCAGCGACCGACAGCGTGACCCGATGCGCGCGCGCCTGGCGGCCGTCGAAATAGTCGGCGGCCACCGCGATTGGCGAGCCGGGCTCGGTCATGGAGAGGGGGGAACCGGGTTGGTCATCGATCGACGCGGGCGCCGATCAGAACCCGGGATCGAAGCCGAACACGTCGGCCGCGGCGTCGCCAGTGTTGCCGGGATCTCGGCTCCGGGCTTCGCCGATGATCGTCGCCGGATCGTCGCGCAGGTGGAGCACCACTGCCTCGAGCCGCAGCCGGGCAACGGCGACCCGGGCGAACGGCCAGTAGAGCCCGAGGGTCACGATGATCATCAGCCAGTTGAATGCCGTCAGTCGTGCGAGCTTCGCGAACGACAGCTGGCTGTCGAATTGGACCGCCTCGCTGCGCGTCGCCGACCAGAAAAGGTTCTGCAGCCGTGCCGTGACGTAGGGCACGATCACGAGCTGGGCGGCAGCGACCAGCAACAGCGGCAGCAACCCGAACACGATCGGTGCGATCGCGACCAGCCACGGCGGTATCCGCGACCGATCGCCGGTTTGCGGGCCGGCAACGTCGCCCGACAGGAACCACCATGCAGCCAGCGCGCCGACCGTCCCGAGCACCACCGCAATCGTGGCCACCGTGACCAGTGACGTCTTCATCAGCAGCCGGTAGATTGCCGACCCGCGAATGTCGAGCCGCGCGACCACCGATCCGAAGCGGTAATTGTCGTGCTGGTAGCGGCGCAGCCGCACCAGGATCCACGGCGCCATCAGGCAGGCGACGACCACGGCCAGGACGAGCATCGCCACTCCGGCCGAAGCCGCGAGTGGCGGGTTCGGGTCGCCGCCGTCATCGGCCCAGACCGCGAACAGCACCGTGGAGGCGACGGCAAGAGCGAGCGGCACCACCAGCGGCAGCAGGACCCGGTAAGCGCCGGACAGGGTGCCGTCGAAGGCGAACCGGAGCCCGCGCCAGCTGGTGTTGGACAACCGGAACCGCAATCCGGCGCGGATGAACGCCGGCCAGACGACCGCGAGCGCGACCAGCGCGACCGCGCCGGCGACCGCAGACACGGTGCCCGCGATCGAGTAGAGGACGAACAGCGCGCTGGTGATCAGGTAGCCGATCAGCATCCGCTTCGGGTCGCCGTGGAAACGGAGCGCATGGCGGCCGACGGCGTTGTTGCCGACGAGCGTATTGGCGTAGAAGTAGCGCAAACGCCTGACCTTGGCCCAAGGGTAGTAGATCCCCACCGTGACCACGACCAGCAGCAGGTTGACGAGCCAGATCCGGAAGTACTCGCTGCCGGAGCCGGTGAAACGGATCGCAAGTGTGATCGGTCCGGCAGCGCGCTCGGTGAGGCGTGCCTCGGGCGCGACGACCGAACCCGTCGCCACGGGCCCCGGCCCCGCGGCCGCTGGCGTGCCCATTGGCCGCGTTGGCGCAGGGCGCGGAGATGGCGACTCGGGCTGCGGCTCGGCCATCAGCTCAATTCCGGCGGACGGTCCGACGAGGTCGCATGCGGCCATCGTAGTCCAGGGAGCCGCCCGTTCGCGACGGCGCGCGTTGCGATGCTGCGTCAGTGGCCATCTTTCGCCCCGTCATCGGCCATCATCGGTGCCGATCCACCGGCGGCGCGCGGGTCGCGTATTGTCACCCCGGCGGCACGCGGATCGCGTATCCCGGCCCTCCGGCGCAGGCGGATCGCGTATTGCACACCCCCGGGGGAACGCGGGTCGCGTATTGCCGGCTCACCGGCGGCACGCGGATCGAGTATTGCCGGATCCGTTCTCCGGACGAGGAGCGTTGATCAGACGATGTCGACCGAAGCAAACGATCCTGAAGTCGAAGCGGGTACCGGGGGGAGCGCCGTCGTACGCGTTCGCGACGCGACCGAGGCCGACATGGCCGCCATCGCGGCGATCTACGCTCCCCACGTGCTCACTGGCCTGGCGACGTTCGAGGAGGTGCCGCCGAGCGTCGCCGAGATGGTCGCGCGCCGGGCGCACGTGCTGGCCGCCGGCCTGCCGTATCTGGCCGCCGAACTCGGTGGGCAGATCGTGGGCTATGCCTATGCCACCGCCTACCGACCACGAGCCGCCTACCGCCACACCGTCGAGGACTCGGTCTATGTCGCGACCGGCCTCGAGGGCAAAGGCGTAGGTGGCGCGCTGCTGCAGAGGCTGATCGCTCGCTGCGAGGCGGGCCCCTGGCGCCAGATGCTGGCCGTGATCGGCGACAGCGCCAATGTTGGCTCGATCGCCCTCCATCGCCGCCTTGGATTCCGCGAGGCCGGGACCTTGACGGCCGTCGGCTTCAAGCTCGGCCGATGGGTCGACACCGTCCAGATGCAGCGGCCGCTGGGCGAGGGCGCGACGACGGTGCCGGCCCGAACCCGGGGATCGTGACGACCGGCCGGCGGTCGCCGGACTGCTGGACGACAGGGCAACTGCAACGACAGCCGACGCGCCGTGGCGACTGCAGCTACGTTTGCCGCCTTCGCTTTCGCCGGCCCTTGGATTGCTCCCACAATAGCCGCCAGCCGACAGGCCCCGGACGGGCCGCCCACCGAGGAGGAGTCATCGATGATGTCGAACGATCGGACCGAACCGGTGCGGCCGGACGCCGCCCAGCAACGCCCGACCCCCCGGCGAACGGGACGTCTGGCCGCAACCGCCGCCGTTGCCGCCTCCGTGCTCGCGGTCGCCGCGCCGGCCGCGGCCCAGACCGAGGTCCAGTTCTGGTTCGCGATGACCGGCGCGCTCGGCGATCGCGTCAATGCGCTGGCCGACCGATTCAACAAGGAGCAGTCCGAGTTCAAGGTCGTACCGACGTTCAAGGGGAGCTATCCGGAGGCACTGTCGGCCGCCATCGCCGCGGCCCGGTCGGGCAACGCGCCCGACATCGTCCAGGTATTCGAGGTCGGGACGGCCACGATGATGGCGGCGCGCGGCGCCATCAAGTCGGTCGAGCAGGTCATGAAGGAAGCCGGCGAAAAGTTCGACCGCTCGGCCTACATTCCGGCCGTGGCCGGCTACTACACCACGCGCAAGGGCGAGATGCTGTCGTTCCCGTTCAACAGTTCGACGGCAGTGTTCTACTACAACCGCGACGCCTTCAAGAAGGCCGGGGTCGACAAGGTGCCCGAGACCTGGCCCGAGGTCGTCACTGCCGCGGCCAAGGTCAAGGCATCGGCGGCGACGCCGTGCGGCTTCACCACCGGCTGGCAAAGCTGGGTCCAGCTCGAGAACTTTTCGGCCTGGCACAACGTGTCGATCGCCACCGGCAACAACGGCTTCGACTCGTCCGACGTCAGGCTGAGCGTCAACACGCCGCTGCACGAGCGGCACATCGCCAACCTCGCCACCTGGGCAAAATACGGACTGTTCACCTACGCCGGCCGGCGCAACGAACCCGAGGCCAAGTTCTACTCCGGCGACTGCGCAATGCTGACCTCGAGCTCGGCCGCCTACGCCAACATCAAGCGCAACGCCAAGTTCGACTTCGGCATCGCCAGGCTGCCCTATTACTCGGACGTCAAGGGGGCGCCACAGAATTCGATCATTGGCGGTGCCAGCCTCTGGGTCATGGCCGGCAAGCCGGCGTCCCACTACAAGGGTGTGGCCAGATTCTTCAGCTTCCTGTCGCGGACCGACGTCCAGGCCCAGTGGCACCAGGAGACCGGCTACCTGCCGCTCACCCTGGCTGCCTACGAGCAGACGAAAAAATCCGGCTTCTACGACAAGAACCCTGGCGCCGACGTCTCGGTCGAACAGATGGTCGTCAAGACCACGGACAAGTCGCGCGGCGTGAGACTGGGCAACTTCATCCAGATCCGCGACATCGTCGATCAGGAGCTGGAGAACGTCTGGTCCGGCAAGCAGACGGCGGG
>JBEVJQ010000127.1:0-4654 GCA_040510055.1 Burkholderiaceae bacterium
ATGGCAAGGTGCTCGGCAAGCCGATCGACCTGGTCTCGGCCGACCACCAGGGCAAGACCGACGTCGGCGCCAACATTGCCGGCGAGTGGTTCGACCGCAAGGGTGTCGACATGATCACCGACCTGACGTTCTCGAACGTCGCACTGGCGGTCGAAAACGTCGCCAAGGATCGAAAGCGGCTGACGCGGAGCACCGGCGCGGGCAGCCTCGCGATCACCAACGAGCAGTGCTCGCCGTACAACGTGCACTGGATGTACGACACCTACGCGCTCGCCAACGCCACGGCCACCGCGCTCCTCGCCCAGGGACTGAAGACCTGGTATTTCATCACTGCCGACTACGCCTTCGGCCACGCGCTCGAGAAGGACGCCCGCGCCGTCGTCACGGCGAACGGTGGCCAGGTTGTCGGCGGCGTCCGTCATCCGAACAACTCATCGGACCAGTCGTCGTATCTGTTGCAGGCGCAGCAGTCGAAGGCCCAGGTGATCGCGCTGGCCAATGCCGGCATCGACACGCTGAACACGGTCAAGACCGCGGCCGAGTTCGGCATCGGCGGCAGCGGCGGCCAGACGCTGGCACCGTTGCTGTCGTTGATCACCGAGATCCACGCCATGGGCAGCAAGGCTCGTGGCATGGTTCTCACCACCGGGTTTTACTGGGACCAGGACCAGCGTGCCCGCCAGTTCTCGATGCGCTTCTACGACCAGCACCGGAAGATGCCGACGATGATGCAGGCAGCCGTCTATTCGGCGGTGCTCACCTACCTGAAGGCGATCGAGAAGACCGGCAGCGACGATGCGGCCGCGGTCATGGCCACGCTGCGCGCGACCGTGATCGACGATGCCGTCGTCCGCGGCGGCCGGATCCGCGACGACGGCCGTCTGGTCCACGACATGATGCTGGTCCAGGTCAAGGAACCGGCTGCCGGCGGCACGGGGTGGGACCTCTACGACATCAAGCGGACCATTCCGGGCGACCAGGCGTTCCAGTCGCTGGCTCAGTCGCGCTGTCCGTTGATCCGGAAGTGACGGACGGCCGCCCTCAGACCGAGCGCGCCAGCGTCGCGGCCAGCCCCACGTAGTCGGCGGGCGAGAGCGCCAACAGCCGCGCCTTCGCTTCGGCCGGCACGGACAACGACTCGATGAAGCGGCGCATTGCCGCCCGGTCGATCACGGCACCGCGCGTCAGCGCCTTCAACTTCTCGTACGGCTGGTCGATGCCGTGCCGACGCATGACGGTCTGGACCGCTTCGGCCAGCACTTCCCAGCTCTGGTCGAGGTCGGTGGCGATCCGCTTCGGATCGGCCTCGAGCTTGCCGAGGCCGCGCAGGCAGGCGTCGTAGGCGATCAATGCGTAGCCGAAGGCCACGCCGACGTTGCGCAGCACGGTCGAGTCGCTCAGGTCACGCTGCCAGCGGCTGATCGGCAGCTTCTGCGCCAGATGTCCGAGCAGTGCGTTGGCGAGGCCGAGGTTGCCCTCGGAGTTCTCGAAGTCGATCGGGTTGACCTTGTGTGGCATCGTCGACGAGCCGACCTCGCCTTCGGCCAGCCGCTGGCGGAAATAGCCGAGCGAGATGTAGCCCCACAGGTCGCGATCGAGGTCGATCAGGATCGTGTTGAGCTCGACCAGCGCATGGAACAGCTCGGCCATCCGGTCGTGGGGCTCGATCTGGATGGTCAGCGGATTGAACGCGAGGCCGAGGTCGTCCTCGATCAGCCGGCGGGCAAGCGCGGGCCAGTCGATCTCCGGGCAGGCGGCGACATGGGCGTTGTAGTTGCCGACGGCGCCGTTCATCTTCGCGGTCAGTTGGACACCGGCCGCGCGTTCGCGGGCGTGGACGAGGCGTGCCACGACGTTGGCCAGCTCCTTGCCGAGCGTCGTCGGAGACGCTGTCTGGCCGTGGGTACGCGACAGCATCGCCAGGTCGGCATGACGATGGGCCTGGGTCCGCAGCGTCTCGATGATCCGGTCGACCTCGGGCAGCAGTACCTCGTCGCGGGCGCTGCGCAGCATCAGCGCCTGCGCGACGTTGTTGATGTCTTCCGAGGTGCAGGCGAAGTGGATGAACTCGACCGCCGAGGCGACGCCGGCAATGCCGGCGACCTTGTCCTTGAGGAAGTATTCGACCGCCTTGACGTCGTGATTGGTCCGCGCCTCGTGCGCCTTGATCGCCCGGGCGTCGGCGTCGGAGAACCCACTGGCGACCGCGCGCAACGCCTCGCGCGTCCCTTCGTCGAAAGGCGGCAATTCCGGCATCGCGGCGTCGGACAGCGTGATCAGCCACTCGACCTCGACCCGGACCCGATGGCGGAGCAAGCCGGCTTCCGACCAAAGTGGCCGCAGCGCGCCGACCTTGTGCGCATAGCGGCCATCGAGCGGTGACAACGCGTTCAGCGGATCGATGGCATCCATCGCCGTGATTGTAGTGTGCGGCCGTGGGCGCCAGCGCGACCCCGTGGTCCGATCAGCCGGCTGTCGCCTGCTCGATCAACTGGTCGAGGTAGGCGCCGTAGAAGTCATCGAGCAGCGCACCGACGAGCGGCTCGCCGACGGGCCGTCCGGCGCCGTTGACGGCGATCACCGTCGGCGCGAAGCGGATCCCCAGGCCCGCGGCCAGCGCGCGATGCGTCGTCGGCTTGCCGTCGAAGCCGACGACCGGATGGTCCTGGTCGATCAGCACCTCCGAGACCGCGATCGAGGTCTCGCCCAGCCGGCTGCCGACGCGGTGCCGCAGGTGGCGCGAGCGAACGATCTCGCAGTACGGGCACCCGGTGACGGAGAACAGGACCAGGTGCCGTGTTCCCGGCCGTGGCGACAGGTCGGTCGCCTGCGGCAGCGACGTGTGCGCGCGCGCCGGCCGCTTGACCGAGCCAGCGGTGCTCGTCCGATCGGGTTGGCGATCGGGCGGTCTATCCGGTTGTCCATCCGATGGTCGATCGGGGTGTCGATCGCGTTGGCGATCGAGTTCCCGATCGGACAGCCGATCGAGCGGCGCGGACTGGCCCGGCGCCAGCCCGCTGCGGGTCAGCGTCGGCGCCGCCGCCAGCGCGAAGGCGGTTGTCGCCAGCAGCCGGCGCCGGCCCCTTCGACGAACACGATCTCCGGCGGCCGGATCGATGACCATCGTCATCCGCCGCCGATGCCGGCGTTTGCGTCGACACCGACCAGTCGCGGCAGGTTCGGCGCCCTGGCGAAGATCGTCTTTCGGTCCTTCAGGTACTGCTCGACTACGTCCCAGATCGGCGCCGGATTGCCGGCCTTCGCCTCCTCGGCCACGGGCGCCCAGCCGGCGACCTTGTAGGTCCGGCCGGCCTCGACCGGCTTGTCGCCGAGCCGCATGTCGGTGATCCGCGCACCCATCCGCGCATTCGGCGAACAGGTGTACGACAGCCCGCCGACGCGAACCATGTCCCCGCCCTGCTGGAGGTACGGATCGGGATTGAACAGGTTGTCGCAGACGTCCTCGAGGATCTCCTTGATCCGGTCACCGGTGATCTCGGCGAGCGTGGTGTACGGATAGGTGATCGCGAGCTGGTCCATCATCGACTCGCGCGTGATGGGCTGCCCCGGCAGCAGGGTCGTTCCCCAGCGGAAGCCGGGCGAGAACGCGAGGTCCGCGCCCTTGACCGCCATCAGCGCATCGACGATCAACTGGTCCCAGGAGCCGTTGAAGTTGCCGCGACGGTAGAGGAGGCCTTCGGTCACGGCCAGCGGCTCGGCGAGCCGGGCCGCATACGGCGCGCGAACCTTGTCCACCAGCGCTGCCATCGCCGGATCGGCAGGTAAGAGGTTCGAGAACACCGGCAACAGCCGGTAGCGGAAGTCGACCAACCTGCCGCCCTTGACATCGAGATCGAGGACGCCGACGAACTTGCCGTTGCTTCCGGCATTGGTGACCCAGCAGACACCGCCGCCGTTGTCGACCCTGACGGGCTGGGGGACGCCATCGTGGGTGTGACCACCGAGGATGAAGTCGATGCCGCGGACCTGGCGCGCCATCTTCAGGTCGACGTCCATCCCGTTGTGCGACAGCACCACGACGACCTGCGCGCCCTTGCCTCTCGCCTCGTCGACGACTCCCTGCAGGTGTTCATCCTGGATGCCGAACGTCCACTCCGAGACCAGGTAGCGCGGGTTGGCGATCGGTGTGTACGGGAACGCCTGGCCGATGATCGCGATCGGCACCTTGTTGACCTCGCGGATCGCATAGAACGGAAACACGGGGTCGCCGAAGTCGCTGGTCTTGATGTTCTGGGCGAGGATCTCGACCTTCCCGGCGAAGTCGTTGTCCGCGACGGCCTTGACCCGCTCGGCGCCGTAGGTGCATTCCCAGTGCAGCGTCATCACGTCGACACCGAGCGCGAGGCAGACCGCGACCATGTCCCGGCCTTCGGTCCAGAGCGATGTCGCCGAGCCCTGCCAGGTGTCGCCGCCATCGAGCAGCAGCGCGCCCGGTCGCTCGGCACGGAGCCGCTGGATCAGCGTCGCCAGGTGTGCAAAACCGCCGACCTTGCCGAAGGTCCGCGCCGCGGCCGTGAAGTCGAGACTGGTGAAGGCGTGCGCTTCACGGCTGCCGGGGGCAACGCCATACGCCTTCAGCAACCGCTCGCCGACGAGGTGCGGTGCCTTGCCGCTGGCCTCGCCAACGCCGATG
>JBEVJQ010000128.1:0-6707 GCA_040510055.1 Burkholderiaceae bacterium
GACGCCGACGTGCTGTTCGTCCACGACGAGGCTGCCGAGGAAAAGTTCGTCGCCGAGGGGTATGGAATCCGGCGCTTTCCGGTGATGTACAACGACTTCGTCATCGTCGGGCCCAAGGGCGATCCGGTCGCGGCTGCCGGAAAAGACGTGGTCGCGGCGCTGAAGAAGCTGGGTGCGGGCGCCGCCCCGTTCGTCTCGCGCGGCGATCGCAGCGGGACCCACGCAGCGGAGCTGCGGTACTGGAAGGCGGCCGGCATCGAGACGCCTGCCGGCAAGGTCGCTGGCTACAAGGAGTGCGGCTGCGGGATGGGGCCGGCGCTCAACATGGCCGCGAGCACCAACGCCTACGTGCTGTCCGACCGTGGCACCTGGTTGTCGTTCAAGAATCGCGCAGACCTGGCTGTGCTGGTCGAAGGCGACAAGCGGCTGTTCAACCAGTACGGGGTAATCGTCGTCGATCCGGCCAGGCATCCACATGTCAAGAAGGACATGGGGCAAGCCTTCGTCGACTGGATCATCTCGCGCGAGGGGCAGGCGACGATCGCTGGCTACAAGATCGGCAGCGACCAGCTGTTCTTTCCGAACGCCGATGCCAGGCCCTGAGGCTTGTCGCAGTCGTCCAGCACCCCTGCACAGGCGCTAGCGCCAGCAGTCGTCCAGCATCCTTGTCCAGCTGCTAGCGCCAGCATGGTCCAGGACCTTGCTCAGGCAGCGCTCGCGCGCCTAGCACGCTCCCGTCAGACCAGGCCGTCGAACAGCCAGACGTCGACGGGGTCGCCCACGGCCACCGAGCCCTGGTCGTGGCCGAGGACAATCAGGGCATTGGCTTCGCTCATGCTGCGCAGCACGCCCGCACCTTGCGACTGGATCCGTTCGACCTGCCAGTGGCCGTCGTCGCCGAGGCGGACGATGCCGCGCTGGTATTCGGTCCGACCGGGTCGCTTGCGCAGTGCGGAGGTGCTGCGTGCCTGCAGTACCGGCAACGGTCGGGGCGCGGCGCCGGCCAGCTCGAGCAGGGCCTCGCGGGCGAAGACGTAGAAAGTGACGAGTGCCGCGACCGGATTGCCGGGCAGCGCGAACAGCCAGGTCGTGCGCTGGTCGCCCGCCCGCAGCGGACCGAAAGCGACCGGCCGGCCGGGCCGCATTGCGACCTTCCAGAACGTCACCTGGCCGAGTTCGTCGAGCACACCGCGGACGTAGTCGGCATCGCCGGCACTGACGCCACCACTGGTCACGACGGCGTCGGCCCGCGTCGTCGCCTGGGCCAGCACCGCGCGCAGCGCGAGCGGATCGTCACGGACCAGCCCGAGGTCGACCGGCTCCATCCCCAGGCGCTGCAGTGCCGCGATCAGCGCGAAGCGGTTACTGTCGTAGATGCAGTTGGGCGCAAGTGGCTGACCCGGTGGCTGGACCTCGTCACCGGTCGAGAACACCGCCACCCGCAGCGGCCGTCGGACGGCCAGTGCGGTCAGGCCCAGCGAAGCGGCCAGGCCGATATCGGCGGGCCGCAGCACCGACCCCGTACGCAGCGCCGGTCGTCCCGCAGCCAGATCCTCGCCACGCCGTCGGCGGTTCTCGCCGGTCCGGATCACGTCCGGGGGGATCGAGACCTGGTCGCCATCGACGCGGCACAGTTCGATCGGCACGACGGTATCAAGACCGCCGGGCATCACCGCGCCCGTCATGATGCGGACGCAGTCGCCATCACCCAAATCGCGTGCCGCCGGCTGGCCGGCGAGGATCGTCGGGCCTACCGATCGCAGGGACAGCGCCCGACCCGGGCGCAGCGCGGCACCGGCGAATGCGTAGCCGTCCATGGCGGCGTTGTCATGCGCCGGGACGTCGATCGGCGAGATCACGTCGGCAGCGAGCACGCGTCCCGACGCTGCCGCGAGTGCAACCGTCTGGATGTCCGCGATGGCTTTGAGGCTGGCGTGGATGGCCGCTCGGGCTTCGGCCACGCTGATGTTCTGCTCGCCGGCGGCGAGCGGATTCGGCCCCAGTTCGGTCGACGCGCCAGAGGTCATGCGCCTGCGCCTCTAGGCGAGCCGTCCATGCTCCAGTCCTCCCTGTTGGCCGAGCGTGAAGCACCAGAGTATGCCAATCCCTCGACTCTGCGAACCGGGAGTTCCAGCGGCGGGCCTTCTGCGGAACAGGACACTTGCTCAGGCCTGCAGCAGGCCGACGTCGGGCAACGACGGACGCTCGGCCAGCGCCCGCTTCATGACGGCCTCGACGTGGGCCTTGTCGGCCGGCGGCAGTTCCAACCTCGGCGGCCGTGTCCGCCAGGTGCCACGCCCCACCAAGTGCTCGCAGAGCTTGATGCACTGGACCAGGTCGGGCCGGGCATCGAGGTGCAGCAACGGCATGAACCAGCGGTAGAGCGGCATCAGTTCCTGGAATCGACCTTGTCGGGCGAGCCGGAACAGCGTCTCGCCCTCGCGCGGGAACGCGTTCGACAGCCCGGAGACCCAGCCCTCGGCGCCCACCGCGACGCTCTCGACCACGACGTCGTCGAGGCCGGCGAACAGCACGAACCGGTCGCCGACCTGGTTGCGCGTGTCGATGAAGCGCCGGGTGTCGCCGGACGAATCCTTGAAGCAGACGATCGTCTCGCAGTCGGCCAGCGAGACGAGGATGTCCGGCGTCACGTCGTTGCGGTAGATCGGCGGATTGTTGTAGATCATCACCGGCAGGTCAGTCGCCCCGGCGATGGTCCGGAAGTGGGCGGCGGTCTCGAACGGCTTGCTCGAATAGAGCAGGGCGGGCATCACCATCAGCCCGTCGAGACCGACGCGCGCGACCTCCTTCGCGGTCGCGATCGCGAACGCGGTCGTGAACTCGGCCACGCCGCAGATCACCGGCACGCGACCGCCGGCGACGGACTTCGCCGCCTCCATCAGCGCGACTTTCTCGCTCGTCGACAGCGAGCAGTTCTCGCCGACGGTTCCGCAGACGATCAGGCCGGAGACGCCGTCGTCGAGCAGCGCCTTCATTACCCGGGCGGTGGCGTCGACGTCGAGCGAAAGGTCTTCGCGGAACTGCGTGGTCACGGCCGGGAACACGCCGTGCCATCCGATTCGCTTGCTCATTCCTCATTGACTCCTTTTGTCGATCGGACGGTCATCGCGGACAGGGTCCGAGGGTCCGAAGTCGTCGTCGAAGTCGTTGTCGAAGTCGTTCGTCCAAAGTCGTTCGTCCAAGTCGTTCGTCCAAGTCGTTCGTCCAAGTCGTCGTCGGCACGGGTCTATTCGGGTGCACGCACCGCGATGGAGCGCAATGCCACCGGTGGTCGACGGGGTCAATCGAGGGGGCCAGCGATACCATGGCGTCTCTCCGGAGATCCGTCCCATGCCGATTCGAGTCGCGTTGCATCACCGCACTTCCTACCGCTACGACCGCCTCGTTTCGCTGTCGCCGCACGAGGTGCGGCTGCGCCCCGCACCGCATGCGCGGACGCCGGTGCTGTCCTACTCGGTCACCGTCACGCCCGAGCAGCACTTCGTCAACTGGCAGCAGGACCCGTACGGCAACTACGTCGCCCGCTACGTTTTTCCCGAGCGTACGCGCGAGTTGTCGTTCACCGTGGATCTGGTCGCCGACATGACGGTGATCAATCCGTTCGATTTCTTCGTCGAGCAGTACGCGCAGCAGACACCGTGGGAGTATCCACCGCAACTGAAGGATGAACTGGCAGCGTACCTGAAGCCCGAACCGGCAGGCCCGCGGCTCACCGACTGGCTGGCGTCGCGAGGCAAGGGACTGCTCGCCGGGTCGATGCCGACCAGCAACTTCCTCGTCGAGATCAACCAGCGACTGGCCGGCGACATCCGCTACCTGGTCCGGATGGAGCCCGGCGTGCAGACCCCTGAGCAGACCCTGCAACTGGCGAGCGGGTCGTGTCGCGACAGTACCTGGCTGCTGGTCCAGATCCTGCGCCACCTCGGCTTTGCGACGCGCTTCGTCTCCGGCTATCTGATCCAACTCAAGGCCGACGTCAAAGCGCTCGATGGGCCGAGCGGGACCGAGGTCGATTTCACCGACCTGCACGCCTGGGCCGAGGTCTACATCCCCGGTGCCGGCTGGATCGGGCTCGATCCAACGTCGGGGCTGTTCGCCGGCGAGGGCCACATACCGCTTGCCTGCACGGCGCTGCCGTCGTCGGCCGCACCCGTCACCGGGATGGCCGATCCGGCCGAGGTCGAGTTCGAGCACGAGATGAAGGTCGTGCGACTGCGCGAGGATCCGCGCGTGACCAAGCCGTACACCGACGAACAGTGGGCAGCCATCGACGCATTGGGCGAGCGGGTCGACGCCGAACTACTGGCTGGCGATGTCCGCCTGACCCAGGGTGGCGAGCCGACCTTCGTCTCGATCGACGACATGGACGGCCCCGAATGGAACACCCGCGCGCTTGGCGACCGCAAGCGCGAACTGGCGGGCGATCTGTTCGGCAGGTTGCGCACGCGGTTCGCCCCGGGTGCGCTGGTCCATCATGGCCAGGGCAAGTGGTATCCGGGCGAGCCGTTGCCGCGTTGGGCGCTGACCCTGTTGTGGCGCGTCGATGGCCAGCCGGTCTGGCGCGATCCGCAGTGGCTCGCGCCCGACAAGGTCGAAAAGCCGGTCTCGCCCGAGGCGGCAGCGCGCTTCGCGCAGCGCCTGGCGCAGGCCCTCGGATTGTCGCCGCGGTTCCTGATCCCGGCCTACGACGACCCCGTGGTCCGGGTGATGGCCGAGCAGGAGCTTCCGATCAATGTCGACCCGGCGCAGCACGACCTCAACGACCCGGCGCAGCGGACCGCGTTCGCGCGCCTGCTCGAACAGCGGTTGGGCGAAGTCGCCGGCTGGGTGTTGCCGATCAAGCCGCAGCCGCCGGCGGAGGGCGGATCAAGCGGCCGGACGACGTGGCGCAGCAGCCGCTGGCCGTTGCGTCGCGAACGGCTCTACCTGATCGATGGCGATTCACCGATCGGGATGCGGCTGCCACTGGCGTCCCTCCCCCAGGCCCTTCCGGACGACATGGAGCCGGCGTTTGCGCCCGATCCGTTCGCCCCGCTGTCGCTGCTGCCCGTCGCCGAGGCGGTGGCGGTCGACGATCCGCCGCAACTCGAGCCGGCAAAGCGGTCGAACGCCGCAGCGGCCGAGGCCGAGGCCGACCGGATGCCCGATCCGCGCGAGGTGATTGCGTTCGCGCTCTGCGTCGAGGTCCGTCTTGGCCGGCTGCACGTTTTCCTGCCGCCGCTCGACCGGATCGAGGATGCACTGGCACTGATCGCGGCGATCGAAGCGTGCGCCGCAGCCAGCGCCATTCCGGTTCGCCTCGAAGGGTACGCGCCGCCGCGCGATCCACGGGTCCAGCTGCTGAGCGTCACGCCCGACCCCGGCGTCATCGAGGTCAACATCCACCCGGCCGCGACCTGGCGCGAGCTCGGCAGGAACGTCTGCGGCCTCTACGAGGACGCGCGCCAGAGCCGGCTCGGTACCGAGAAGTTCATGCTCGATGGCCGCCACACCGGGACGGGCGGCGGCAATCACGTGACCCTGGGCGGGGCGACCCCGGCCGACAGCCCGATGCTGCGCCGTCCGGACCTGCTGAAGAGCCTCATTGGCTACTGGCAGAACCATCCGTCGCTGTCGTATCTGTTCAGCGGTGCGTTCATCGGCCCGACCAGCCAGGCACCGCGCGTCGACGAGGCGCGCGACGATGCCCTCTACGAGCTCGAGATCGCGTTTCAGCAGATGGACCGCGCGCTGCCCGATGCAAAGGAGGCCGAGCGGCCGTGGCTGGTCGATCGATTGTTGCGCAACCTGCTGGTCGACCTGACCGGCAACACTCACCGGGCCGAGTTCTCGATCGACAAGCTCTATTCGCCGGACAGTCCGATGGGGCGGCTCGGCCTGGTCGAGTTCCGCGCGTTCGAGATGCCACCGCATCCGCAGATGAGCCTGATGCAGTCCCTGTTGTTGCGCACGCTGGTGGCGCGGTTCTGGAAGCAGCCCTTCCGCGGCCGACTGATCCACTGGGGCACCGAACTGCACGACCGCTGGATGCTGCCGTACTACGTGGCGCGCGACATCCGCGATGTCGCCCGCGACCTGCGCCAGGCCGGCTACCCGTTCGACGCCGGCTGGTTCGACGCGTTCGTCGAGTTCCGCTTTCCGCGCCACGGGACAGTCTCGTACGACGGGGTCGAGATCGAACTGCGCCAGGCGATCGAGCCCTGGCACGTGCTGGGCGAGGAGGTCACTCGCGCCGGTACCTCGCGCTATGTCGACTCGTCGGTCGAGCGGCTGCAGGTCCTGGTGCGCGGGATGACGCAGACGCGGCACACCGTGACCTGCAACGGGCGCGTGCTGCCGTTGCAGCCGACCGGGGTTCCCGGCGAGTACGTGGCCGGGGTCCGCTTCCGTCCCTGGGCGCCGTGGCCGGGTTTGCACCCGACAATGGGTGCCCCGGCACCGCTGCAGTTCGACCTGATCGACACCTGGAGCGCGCGGGCGCTCGGCGGCTGCCAGTACCACGTTGCTCATCCGGGCGGACGCAACTACGACACCTTCCCGGTCAATGCCAATGAAGCCGAGGCGCGACGGCGGGCGCGGTTCTGGACCCACGGCCATAGTCCGGGCAGCCTCGACATCCGCCCCGAGCCGCCGAATCCGCGCTTTCCCGCGACGCTCGACCTGCGCTGGATGACGCTGCCTGCGGC
>JBEVJQ010000129.1:0-13873 GCA_040510055.1 Burkholderiaceae bacterium
TCGATGCCGGCGTGCGTGCGCGACCCTCGATTGCGCGCGCCCCACGTCCCGTACGTCGATCCGGGGCCAGTACAAGGAGAATGGGATGGATGACAAGAATGGGAAGGACGACCCCCTGGTCAGTCGTATCGCCAACAACCCGACCTATCTCGAGCTCAAGAAGCGACGTACCCGCTTCGGCTTGTGGCTGGCGCTGGCAATGATGATCGTCTACTACGGTTTCATCGCCCTGGTCGCCTTCGACAAGGCATTCATGGCGCAGCGCCTTGGCACTGGGGTGATGACCGTCGGCATCCCGATCGGCCTTGGCGTCATCTTCTTCACGGTCATCATCACGGCGATCTACGTCGTCCGGGCCAATGGCGAGTACGACACACTGACCGAGAAGGTCGTCAGGGAGGTCACCCGATGAGGCCCGATCGAGCGGGCCGCGTCGCGCTCTCCCTGCTGCTGGCCGCCACGCCCGCGCTGGCGCTTGCCGCGCCTGCGATCGAGGCCGGACAGAAGCAGCCGACCAACTGGACCGCGATCGGCATGTTCGCGGTATTCGTGATCGGCACGCTGTTCATCACCAAGTGGGCCGCGTCACGGACACACTCGGCCGCCGACTTCTACACCGCCGGCGGTGGCATCACCGGGTTCCAGAACGGGCTCGCGATCGCCGGCGACTACATGTCGGCGGCGTCGTTCCTGGGGATCTCGGCGGCGGTGATGGTCAGCGGCTTCGACGGCCTGCTCTACTCGATCGGGTTCCTGGTCGGTTGGCCGGTCGTCACCTTCCTGCTCGCCGAGCGCCTGCGCAATCTCGGCAAGTTCACCTTTGCCGATGTCGCGGCGTTTCGCTTCCGGCAGACGCCGGTGCGCATCTTCGCCGCCTCGGGTACGCTGGTCGTGGTCGCCTTTTACCTGATCGCGCAGATGGTCGGTGCCGGGCAGTTGATCAAGCTGCTGTTCGGGCTCGAGTACTGGATCGCAGTGGTCCTGGTCGGGGGCCTGATGATGGTCTACGTGCTGTTCGGCGGGATGACGGCGACCACCTGGGTGCAGATCATCAAGGCCTGCCTGCTGCTCGGCGGTGCCACGTTCATGGCGTTCATGGTGCTGTTCGCGTTCGGCTTCAGTCCCGAGGCGATGTTCGCCAAGGCGGTGGCGATCAAGACCGACATCGCCGCCGTGGCCGGGGCCGATCCGGCCAAGGCGGCCGAGAGCGGCAACTCGATCATGGCCCCGGGCGGTTTCGTCAGGGATCCGATATCGGCGATCTCGTTCGGCATGGCGCTGATGTTCGGCACGGCCGGCCTGCCCCACATCCTGATGCGCTTCTTTACCGTCCCCAACGCCCGCGAAGCGCGCAAGTCGGTGCTGTGGGCGACGGTCTGGATCGGTTACTTCTACCTGCTGACGTTCGTGATCGGGTTCGGCGCCATCATCTACGTGCTGACCGACCCGCAGTTCCTCGATCCCAAGGGCGGGCTGCTCGGCGGCGGCAACATGGCGGCCATCCACCTGGCCAAGGCGGTCGGCGGCAACGTGTTCCTCGGCTTCATCTCGGCGGTGGCGTTCGCGACGATCCTCGCCGTCGTCGCCGGCCTCACGCTGTCCGGCGCCTCCGCCGTCTCGCACGACCTGTACTCGACGGTCATCAAGAAGGGCGGCGCCGACAGCGCCGCCGAGCTGCGCGTATCACGGATCACCACGATCGTGCTCGGGTTCGTGGCCGTCGTCCTCGGCATCGTGTTCGAGAAACAGAACATCGCGTTCATGGTGTCGCTGGCATTCGCGGTGGCCGCCTCGGCCAACTTCCCGGTGCTGCTGATGTCGGTGCTGTGGAAGGACTGCACGACGCGCGGCGCGGTGATCGGCGGCTTCCTCGGCCTGATCTCGTCGGTGGTGCTGACGATCGTCTCGCCGTCGGTCTGGGAGGCGACGCTGGGCAATCCCAAGGGGTCGGCCTGGTTCCCGTATGCCTCGCCGGCGCTGTTCTCGATGACCCTCGCCTTCGTCGCGATCTGGCTGTTCTCGATCCTCGATCGCAGCGAGCAGGCGGCGCGCGACCGCGGCGGGTTCCTCGCCCAGCAGGTACGCTCGGAAACCGGGATCGGCGCGTCCGGCGCCTCGGGGCATTGACGGGGTCGACGGCGGGAGGAAGGACATTGCGTCGCTATCCATCGCGACACTGATCGCGCCCATCGACGCGGCCGCCGACGTCGCTGCGCTGGTACCGGTGACCGCGGCGCTCGAGGCGGCGATCGCGCGCTGGCACGCCGAAGCCGTCGACGTCGATGTGATCACCGCTGCGGTCACGGTCTTCAACCAGCGACTGTTCGCCCGGACCTGGGAACTGGTGGCGTCGTCGCCGTTGCAGCGCCGCGCCTGCCTGATCGTCATGGGTAGCGAGGGGCGCGGCGAGCAGATCCTCAAGACCGACCAGGACAATGGACTGCTGCTCCCCGACAACGGGGCATTGCCCGGGCTGGATACGGCCACGCGCGGCTTCAGCGATGCGCTGGCGGCCTTTGGCTACCCTCCCTGCCCGGGGGGCAACATGCTGACCGATCGGCTCTGGTGTCGGCCGCTGGCGGCGTTCCGCGACAGTCTCACCGACTGGATACGGGGCAACGATCCGGAAGGGGCGATGCGGCTGGCGATCTTCTTCGACGCCGTGGCCGTGGCCGGTGATGGGGCTCTGCTCGATGGCGCGCGCCGCCACCTGAGGTTGTTCGGCACCGACGACGCGTTCCTCGCCCGCTTCGCCGCCGCCGCCGACCAGTTCGGAGAATCGGCACCGTGGTGGCGCTGGCTGTCGCCGGGGCGCGATTCGCGGGCGACCGACATCAAGAAGCGCGGCCTGTTCCCGATCGTCCACGGGACGCGGGCATTGGCGCTGCGCCATGGAGTCGAGGCCCGCGGGACCGCCGAGCGGCTGCGGCTGCTCGCGGACGGCGGCCATGTCGAGGGGGCGCTGGCCGATGCGCTGCGTGACGCGATGCGCCTGCTGATGTCGGTGCGGCTCGGCAGCCAACTGGCTCAGCGCGCCGCCGGCCGGACGCCGGACAACCTGATCGAGCCCGGCGCGCTCGACGGCGCGACGCAGCGCCGGCTCCAGCAGGCGTTCGACGTCGTCGACCGATTCCGCCGGCTGCTGCGGCAGCAGTTCCGGCTCGACCTGCTCTAGTGTGGTGAATCAGAGGTTCGCCACACCAGTGGCCTGTCTCACTCGCCCGCTGCCGATGTCCCGCTGCAACCGGAGCGGACGATGCGCGAGGCGCTGACCCGCAGCCGGCTGCTGGCGCTGTTCGCCGCCGGCTGGATCGCGTTCGACTTCCCGCTGCTCGCGCTCTGGGACCGGGTCGTGACCGTGTTCGGCGTACCGCTGTTGCCACTGGCGCTGTTCGCGATCTGGGCTCTGCTGATCGCGGCCGTCGCCTGGGTCCTCGAACGGGATACCGTCGACGGCGGAACCGGCGCCGATGACGAGGACGATTTCGCTGCCGACGCGGGCACTGATGCCGGCGCCGCGATTGACGCCAGCGCCGCGGCCGACGCCGGCGCCGCGATCGACGTCCGCGCCGCGGCCGACGGTGGCGCCGAGCCGCAAGCCCGCATCGACGCCGACGGCGATCATCCGGGGCGGCGGCGATGACAACCACGGGGACGACCGTGATCGCGACGGCGTTCGCCTACCTGCTGGTCCTCGCTGCCGTCGCCTGGTGGGCCGAGCGCCGTGCGCTGACCGGCCGCTCGCTGCTCGCGAGCCCGTGGATCTACACCCTGTCGCTCGGCGTCTACTGCACCGCCTGGACCTATTTCGGCAGCATCGGCCGGGCGGCCACCGCCGGCATCTGGTTCCTGCCGATCTACCTCGGGCCGACGCTGGCGATGATCGTCGCCTGGCAGGTGCTGCGCCGGATGATCCGGATCGCGCGAACCTGGCGGATCACGTCGATCGCCGACTTCATCGCCAGCCGTCACGGCAAGAGCCCGGTCCTCGCCGGGCTGGTGACGGTGATCACGCTGGTCGGCATCGTCCCGTACGTGGCGCTGCAGATCAAGGCGATCGCCAGCGGCTATGCCGTGCTCGTCGCCGGTGCCGGCGATGCGCTGCCGGCGCCGGCGTGGTGGAGCGACAGCACGCTCTACATCGCGCTCGCCCTGGCGCTGTTCACGATGGCGTTCGGCGCCCGGCATCTCGATGCCACCGAGCGCCACCAGGGGCTGGTGGTCGCGATCGCCTTCGAATCGGTGGTCAAGCTGCTGGCGTTCATCGCCGTCGGCGTCTTCGTCTGCTGGGGCATCCACGACGGGCTCGGCGACCTGTTCGCCCGTGCGCTCGCCGAGCCGTCGATTGCCCGGCTGCTCAGCCCCGGGACCGATACCTTCGCCTGGAGCCAGTGGTTCGCGCTGAACCTGCTAGCGATGCTGTCGGTGATCCTGCTGCCGCGGCAGTTTCAGATCATGGTCGTGGAGAACACCGACGAGCGTCACGTGCGCCGGGCGGCATGGGCGTTCCCGCTGTACCTGCTGCTGATCAACCTGTTCGTGCTGCCGATCGCCTTCGGCGGCCTGCTGCAGTCGGGCGGCGACGCCTCGCGCGCCGACATCTTCGTGCTGTCGCTGCCGCTGGCGTTCGACCACTCGGCACTGGCGCTATTGGCATTCATTGGCGGATTCTCGGCGGCAACCGGGATGATCATCGTCGAGACCATCGCGGTCTCGACGATGATCTGCAACGACCTGGTGATGCCGCTGCTACTGCGCCACGGTCGCGGGCTGGTCCGTAATGCCGGCGACCTCTCGGGGCTGCTGCTGGCGACCCGCCGGTTCGCGATCCTGCTGGTCCTGATGCTCGGCTACCTGTACTTCCGCATCGCCGGCGACGCCTACGCGCTCGTCAGCATCGGGCTGATCAGCTTTGCGGCGGTCGCGCAGTTCGCCCCGGCCCTGTTCGGCGGGATGTACTGGAAGGGCGGCACCCGCGACGGCGCGATTGCCGGCCTGGTGGCCGGATTCGCGCTCTGGGGCTGGACCCTGATGCTGCCCTCGATCGCGCGCTCGGGCTGGATCGACGACGCCTTCGTCGATCACGGGCCGTTCGGCCTGTCGCTGCTGCGGCCCGAACAGCTGTTCGGTCTCACCGGCTTCGACAACCTGACCCACGCGCTGTTCTGGAGCCTGCTCGCCAACGTCACGCTCTACGTCGGCCTGTCGCTGTGGCGGCTGCCGTCGGCCGCCGAGGCGGCCCAGGCGCAGCTGTTCGTCGACATCCTGGAGCGGGACCAGGCCGAACGGCCGGTCTTCTGGCGCGGCCGAGCCCGCGTGGCCGACCTGCGCGCGCTCGCCACGCGTTTCCTCGGCCCGGCACGGACGGCCGAAATGTTCGACGGCCGCCCGCGTCCCGACCTCGCAGGAACAGGCGAACTGTCCGACGGCCGCCCGCAACGCGACGGCCTGGTCGCCGACCCGAAACTGGTCCAGTTCGTCGAGACCCAACTGGCCGGGGCGATCGGCAGCGCGTCGGCGCGGGTCGCGGTCGCCTCGGTCGTCGACGAGGACGTGCTCGCGCTCGACGACGTGATCCGGATCGTCGACGAGGCCTCGGAGCTGCGCAGCTATTCGCGGGCCCTGGAGGAGAAGTCGCGCTCGCTCGAGCGCGCGAGCGCCGAGCTGAAGGCGGCCAACGAGCAGCTCCAGGAGCTCGACCGGCTCAAGGACGACTTCATGTCGTCCGTTACCCATGAGCTGCGGACGCCGCTGACGTCGATCCGGGCACTGGCCGAACTGATGCGCGACAGCGAACTGGACGAGGCCGAGCGCGAACAGTTCACCACGATCATGATCACCGAGACCGATCGACTGGCGCGACTGGTCAACCAGGTACTCGACATGGCCAAGATCGAGGCCGGGCACGGCGAATGGCACAGCGCCGACGTCGACCTGGCCGCGCTGATCACCCATGCCGCGCAGGCCACCGCGGCGATGTTCCGCGACCGCGGCGCGACGCTTTCCCTGCGGCTGCCGCCGGGGCCGCAGCGGGTCCGTGCCGACGCCGATCGGCTCACGCAGGTGTTGATGAATCTGCTGTCCAACGCGGCCAAGTTCGTCCCACGGGAGCACGGCCGGGTCGAGATCGCGCTCGAGCGCGCCGTCCGCGACGACGGCGAACGGCTCGTGGTCGAGGTTTCCGACAATGGCCCGGGCGTTCCCGAGCACCAGCGTGAACTGGTGTTCGAGCGCTTCCGCCAGGGCGGCGATCCGAGCAACCGACCGCAGGGCACCGGCCTGGGGTTGCCGATCAGCCGGCGCATCGTCGAACATTTCGGCGGCCGCATCTGGCTGCGCCCCGCCCCGGGCGGTGGCGCCTGCTTCGGATTCGACCTGCCGACAGGCGGCGACCCGGACGTCGACCAACGCCGCGAGGGCGACCAGCAGCGAAGTGATCGAAATGATGGTCGCCCGCGCTGAGACGAGCGAGATGGGCCCCGCGCTCGGACGGGCGAGAGGGTTGCCCGCGCTCAGACGGGCGATCATGATGTCCGAGGACGAGGAGCCGAACGATGACCTACCGGGTGCTGATCGCCGATGACGAGCCGGGGATCCTGGTCTCGCTCGAGTTCCTGATGAAGCGCGAAGGCTACGAGGTGATCATCGCCCGCGACGGCAACGAGGCACTGGCGGCGATCCGCACCGAGCGCCCCGTGCTTGCCCTGCTCGACGTGATGATGCCCGGCAAGTCGGGCTTCGAGGTGTTGCAGGCGGTACGCGCCGACGACGCCCTGGCAGCGACCAAGATCGTGATGCTGACGGCCAAGGGGCGCGAGGCCGATGCGGCCAAGGGCACGGCCCTCGGCGCCGATGCCTACGTCACCAAGCCGTTTTCGACCCGCGAGCTGGCCGAGCGTGTCCGCGGCCTCCTCGGCATCGGCTGAGTCCGATCATCCGATGAAGATCGACTGGCGCGAGGTCGCTGCCGCCTGCGCTCCCGGCTTGCTGCTTGCGGTCGCGGCGCTACTCGGCTGGCTGATCTCGACCGCGGTGCTCGACACGGCGCAGCGGGCCACCGTCGGCGCCGCGCTCGAGCCGGCGCTCGCCCTGCTGCTCGCGCTGTGGCTGGTGCTAACGATCGGCGTCGGCTGGTGGACGCATCGCGGGTGGCTGCGCCGCGTACGCGAACCGGCCCTGACGGCCGAGCGGGCCGCGGCGTTCGTGGCCGCCGCCACGCACCGCAGCGACGCGCACGAGGGCAGCGAGGCGCACCTGAGCAGCGACGCGCACGAGGGCAACGAGGTGCATGAAGGCAGCGACGCGCACGGGAGCAGCGACGCGCACCCCGGAAGCGACGCCCAGGAGGGCAGCGTCGCACACCGCGGCAGCGGCAGCCATTCGCTCCACGGCAGCGACGCGCACGGTGGCCGTGGCCAGTCCGGCCGCGCGAGCCAACCGAAGATATCCGGCCTGCCCGAGACCGCCGGCGATCCCGCGACCCGGGCCCTGGCCACGCTGATCGAACAGCTGGTCCGTGAGCGCAACGGGCTGCGCGACGAGATGGCGCAGCGCGTGGCCAGCGCGAGCCGCGACGTCGAGGTCGAACGTTCGCGACTGGCCGCGCTGATGTCGGAGCTGATGCAGAGCGTCGTGGTCTGCAACCGCGACGGGCGCATCCTGCTCTACAACGCCCGCGCCCGTGCCCTGTCGGCTGTGCTCTCGGCAGTGCCGTCGCCGGCTGCCGGGGCCGAACTGATCGGAATCGGTCGCTCGATCCACGCCCTGCTCGACCGGCGACTGATCGATCACGCGGTCGACGGCATCGAGCGACGGCTGGCACGCGACGAGCCGGCGCCGACGGCCCGATTCGTGACCTCGACCGCGGGCGGGCGCCTGCTGCGAATCCGGATGGCACCGGTCCGGGCGCCAGACGGGTCGGCGGTTCGGGCGCCGGAGGGGTCGGCGATTCGGGCGCCGGAGGGGTCGGCGGCTCGGGCGCCGGACGGGCCGGCGGTCCGGGAGTTGGGCAGATCGTCGGCGGAGCCTCGAGGCGGCCCACCAGTCGAGACGTCCCCATCGCGGCAGGCGAGCGGCTTCGTCCTGATGATCGACGACATCACCGACGACTTCGCCGCCGAATCGACGCGCCATGGGCTGCTGCACACGTTGACCGAGGGCAGCCGCGCCTCGCTCGGGACACTGCAGGCGGCCGTGGAAATGCTCGACTATCCCGACGTCGATCCGGCGACCCGCGAGCAGTTCGTCGCCGTGATCCGCGACGAGGTCACGCGGATGACCGCACGCGTGGCCGCGGTGGCCGATCGCGCCGAGGCGAGCCTGCTGACCCATTGGCCGCTGGAACCGATGCCCGGTGCCGACCTGCTGGCCGCCGTGCGCCGGCGGATCGCTTCGCTCGCCGCGCCGGTCGGGGACATCGAGATCGACCTCGAACTGCCGCCGGACCCGCCATGGCTGAAAGTCGACAGCTACGCGCTGCTGCAGGCGATCACCGGACTGGCCGACCGGCTCGGCCGGGAATTGGCCGTGCGCTGCATCGCACTGCGGCTCGCACGGGCGACGGGCGGCGCGCATCTGGACGTGGCGTGGCAGGCGACAGCAGTCGACGTCGAGACGCTGTCGTCATGGGAAACCGATCCGATCCGGATCGGCGACGAGGCCATCAACCTCACGGTCCGCGACGTCGTCGACCGGCACGGTGGCGAAGTCTGGCTCGAGCGCGACCCGTCGCGCCAGCAGGCGCTGTTCCGGTTCCTGCTGCCGGTGGCCGAAACCGGGGGGCGCGAGCCGGTGCCGGCAATCGCCGGTGATGGTGGGCGGCCCGAGTTCTACGACTTCGACCTGTTCGATACCGGCCGTCAGGCAGGTGCGCTGGCCGACCGACCGCTTGCCGAGCTGACGTTCACCGTGTTCGACACCGAGACCACCGGTCTCGATCCGTCGGCTGGCGACGAGATCATCCAGATCGGCGCCGTGCGCATCGTCAACGGTCGGCTTCTGCGCCGCGAGTCGTTCGAGCAACTGGTCGATCCGCGGCGCGCGATCTCGCCGGCCTCGATCGCGATCCACGGCATCACCGCCGCGGCAGTCGCGGGGCAGCCGACGATCGACACCGTCCTGCCGGCGTTCCATGCGTTCGCACACGACACGGTACTGGTCGGTCACAACGCCGCGTTCGACATGCGCTTCCTGGAGCTGAAGGCCGCGAGCAGCCGCGTCGCGTTCGACCAGCCGGTCCTCGACACGCTGCTGCTGTCGGTGCTGCTGCACCCGAACCAGCCGTCGCACCAGCTCGAACTGATCGCCGCGCGGTTCGGGATCGTCGTGGACGAGCGCCATTCGGCGCTGGCCGATGCGACGACGACGGCGCAGGTATTCCTCCATCTGCTGCCGCTGCTCGCCGAGCGCGGCATCGTATCCCTCGAGCAGGCGCTGCGGGCATCGCGCGAGACCTGGCACGCGCGGCTCCGGTACTGAGGAATCAGTCTCGCGACCGAGCCCTGAGGATGCCCGCTGACGCCGCGGGCTCGGGCCAGTCGTAGATGTCGAAACCGGGGTCGACCGCGAGAGGCGTCGAGGTCGCCCCCGGCGCGATCGCGGCGGCCGCATCGCCGTCGGTCAATACGGCCAGACCGACCGGGGCCATGTACGCGCTGAATCCCCAGTCCTCGCGCGCCACCAGGAATCGGATCGTTCCGTCGAAGACCGGCCCGTCGGCGCCGAACGGGTGGCAAGCGCGCGCCGACCAGAGCAATTCGAACGGCTGGTCAGGGACCGGTGCTGCCGGTCGCAGCAGATCGCCATTGACCCGGACCGCCGTTCCGGGGCCGCAACCCAGCAGGCCGCGTGGATCGACCCACTGCAACGGCTCGGCATCCGGATCGAGCGCCGTAGCGAACAACGCCGCGAACAGGGCCCGCGCCGGATTGGCCGCGGCGGCGGCAGTGCCGCCGATCGGAGTCACGCTCGCCGGCCTGCTTCGGGCCAGACCTGCACTTGTCATCGCCCCGACCATGGCGACCAGCCATGCCGACGCGGCACCGACCCCGAGGACGACTGCGCCCGTCGTCAACCAGCGCTGTCCACGCGCGGCCGGAGCGCGGGTGTTCGGGCCACGGCGGGCGAGCGCACGTCCACAACGCTTGGGGAGGCACATGACGATCGACCTCGAATGGGACAGCGTTCGAGTGTCGGCCAACCGGCACACCGTTCGTTCTCGTCCTCCGGTGACCGCCCCTGTTCGTCTCGTCAACCGACGGGACTTAGGCTCGCGGCCCGACCCGGGCTAGGCTCGCAAGCCGACCCAGCCTAGTTCCCAGGCCGACCCGGCCTAGGCCCACTGGCCGAATGACAGGGGCACTCGATGAAACCGAGCGTCGGCGGTTGCGGACCTGGCTGCGTTCAACCGCGCTGGTCTTCCGCCATCCGACGCGCGACCTCTGCCTGCCACTTGGTCCGCGGGCGGAAACACGGGGCGCCCCGCGCCAGCAATTCGGCCTGCGCCAGGATCGCCGCGTCCGATTGCGCGATATCGATCGGGAGGCGCAGCGGTTGATCGCGATACCAGGGGGTGGCGACGAACAACTCCAGACGGTTGCCTTCAAGGTCGCCGCAGTAGATCGAGACCGTATTGCCGTGGGTCAGCGACTGAATATTGTCGGCTCCGCGGACTCGCAGCCGCTCGTGGAAGCGGCGCAGCGTGGCAATGTCCGCTACCGGGAACGAAATCTGTTGACGACGTTGAGGGTCGGGTCGGCCGGGCGACCGGTGGCCAGCACCAGTTGGCGGTGCTCGGTCGGATCGCGACTGAGAAGGATCAGTCGAACGGAACCGAGATTGCCTTCATCGGTCCGCGTGGACCCGAGTGCACGCTCGTAGAACGCGGCCATCGCGGCGATGGTCGTGACTACAGCCCGATATGACTGAAGCGCAGATCGAACGCGCCCGAGGCCGCAGCCGACGCTTCGGATTCCGATCCGGACGTCACGATGAAAATCTCCCGCAAGGCAGAGCCGCCCAACCTTCCGGAATTCCGGGTCGCCTGGTTGCCGGGATATTCTCTTCGTGTGGCGCTCCGGGTCGGGTCAAGCAGGCCGACATCCGGCTCGTCCGAGAGCAATGCAGTGCGACTACCATGATCACTTGGGTGGCGGTCTAAGGCCCTCGCCTGGCAGCGGTCGGCCGCCCTGCCTGGCAGCGCTCGAAGGCCTGGCCTGGTAACGGCCGAGCATCCTGGCCTGGCAGCGGCGGGCCGCCCTGCTTATCCTGGGCTCCTGGGAGACACCGATGAACGATCTCGCCTCACCCGCCGCTTCGTCGCGGCTCGAACCGGTCCAGTGGGAATCGGAGCAGTCCAGCCGGATTCCATTCCAGGTCTACATCGACCCTGCTTTGCACCGGACGGAACTCGACCGCTTCTTCTACCGCGGCCACTGGTGCTACGTCGGCCTCGAGGCCGAGATCCCGAATGCCGGCGACTTCAAGCGCACGACCGTGGGCGAGCGGTCGGTCGTGATGACCCGGGCCACTGACGGCGTGATCTCGGTGTTCGAGAACGTCTGTGCCCACCGCGGGATGCAGTTCTGCCGCGAGCGCACCGGTAACCGGAAGCTGTTCATCTGCCCGTACCACCAGTGGTCATACACGCCCAAGGGCGAATTGCGCGGCGTCTCGTTCCGCCGCGGGGTCAGGCGCGACGGTGTGCTCCAGGGCGGAATGCCCGATGACTTCAAACCCGAGGATCACAACCTCAACCGGCTGAAGGTCGCGGCCCGCGGTGGCGTCGTGTTCGCGTCGTTCGACCACGACGTCGAGCCGCTCGAGGACTACATCGGACCGGAGATCCTGCCGTACTTCGATCGCGTATTCGACGGCAGGAAACTCACGATCCTCGGCTGCAACCGCCAGCGGATCCCGGGAAACTGGAAGCTGATGCAGGAGAACATCAAGGACCCGTATCACCCGGGGCTGCTCCACACCTGGTTCGTCAACTTCGGCCTCTGGCGAGCCGACAACAAGTCCGCGTTGAAGATGGATCGCCTTCACCGCCATGCTGCGATGATCTCGACCCGCGGGTCGGGCGGTCGGGCCGACCAGGTCACCGAGGCGGCGAGCTTCAAGGCCACCATGACCTTGAACGAACCCTCGTTCATCGACATCGTCCACGAAGAATGGTGGGGCGAGCCCACTGCGGTGATGATCACGCTGTTTCCGTCCGTGATCATCCAGCAGCAGGTCAACAGCGTCTCCACGCGCCACATCCAGCCGGTCGGGCACGACAAGTTCGATTTCGTCTGGACCCACTTCGGCTTCGCCGATGACAGCGAGGAAATGACCCGCCGGCGGCTGCGCCAGGCGAACCTGTTCGGACCGGCGGGCTTCGTCTCGGCCGACGATGGCGAGGTCATCGAGTTCTCGCAACAGGCGTTCGAGAGCCGGCGCGACCATCGGACCCTGGTCGAGTTGGGCGGCCGGGACGTCGCCGACAGCGACCACATGGTCACCGAGACACTGATCCGAGGGATGTACGAGTATTGGCGCAAGGTCATGGCCGGGAGCGGCCAGTGACAGCGCCCGCGGGCACCGTGTCCGGTGATGGCGCCGCATCCGGGCAGGCACCGGGCGGCGCACTGGGGCAGGCGCCGGGTGGCGCATCGGGTCAGGCAACGGCCGCATCTTCGCAGGCGCCGGCCGCCGCACGAGCCGCGTCCGACGTCGCCGCGGCCGGACCGCCGAAGGTGGCGACCATCGACTGGTCCGACTACCAGGCGCTGATTCAGCTCTATTCGAACTACGCGAGTGCCGTCGACAGCAACGACTGGGACCTGTGGCCCGAGTTCTTCACCGAAGACTGCGTCTACCGGATCGTCCCGCGCGAGAACGACGAGCGCGGCTGGCCGCTTGCCACGCTCGGCTTCGACAACCGCCGAATGCTCCTCGACCGTGTCTACGGGATCAAGGAAACGCTGTTCCACGACCCGTACTACCAGCGTCACGTGGTCGGCGCGCCGGTGGTCCGGTCCGTCGACGCCAACGGCATCCGGGCGGAGGCCAACTACGCAGTGTTCCGGACCAAGCTGTCGGAACCGTCGGTGGTGTTCAACGTCGGCCGCTATCGTGACCTCGTGGTCCGTACCGAGGTGGGGCTGAAGTTTCGCGAGCGCGTCTGCGTCTATGACACCGAACTGATCCCGAACTCGATCATCTACCCGATCTGAGCGCGGTGACGTTGGCCATTGACGTTGACGGTGGCGAGGAATTCGACGATGGCGTGGAAATGACCAGACGGCAGCCCGGGATCCAAGGCCGGAGCCGTCGCGCCGCTTTCATCGTCGTGATGGTCGCCTGCGTCATCGCGACCGGCGTCTTCGCGCCGCCGCTGCCGGCCGCCGATGAGCCGGCCACTCCGGTTTCCGACCGTGATCCAGGCCCGTTCCCGTTCCTGCCGGCACTCGAGGATTTCGACCCCGTGCCACCGTCGGCTTCGGCCTGGACCCGCAGCAGCGACTTTGCCCGCTACGGCTTCCAGACCGCGGACGAGCGCTCGGTCGAGGTTGGCGGCCGATTGCTGATCCGCCACCTGGCCGCGCGCACGCCCGGGTCGCAATCGCTCGACAAGATCGTCGAGTCGTACCAGCGACTGGTCGAGGACAAGGGTGGCAGCACGCTCTACATCGGCCGCTTCCACGGCGGGGCGATCGACCGAGCCGCGCGCAGTGAACAGCAGGGTCGTGACGGCGCCACCTTCCTCGTGCGAACGCCGGAGCGCGAGTTGTGGGCCCAGGTCTCAGTCCGGGACGAGGGGGACGAGTACGTGCTCGTCGTCCTGGAGAAAGGCGCACTGCAATTGCGGACCAAGCCGCTGACGGCGACC
>JBEVJQ010000130.1:0-12509 GCA_040510055.1 Burkholderiaceae bacterium
TCGCGGACCTGGTCGACGAGGCGCTGGCGCGGCTGGCCGACCGGTTCCCGGCGCCCGCGACGACCGCGCTCGACGGCGAGGCGGCTGCTGACGCCGACCTCGAAGACGGCGCCGCCGATGGCGCAGACGACGCCGCCGATGGTGAAGGCGGCCCCGCTTATGGCGAGGACGGCCCCGCCGATGCCGAAGGCGCTGCCGCCGATGTCGAAAGCGCCGCCGCCGATGGCGAGGACGGTGACGCGCAGTCCGATCGGATCCTCAACCTGCCGGTCCGCGTCGCCGTCGTCGGCCGTCCCAACGGTGGCAAGTCGACGCTGATCAATGCGCTGCTCGGCGAGGACCGGATGGTCACGTTCGACCAGCCGGGGACGACGCGCGACGCGATCGACGTACCGTTTCGGTTCGACGGCCGCGAGTTCGTCCTCGTCGACACCGCCGGTATCCGCCGTCGCGCCCGCGTCAGCGAGGCGATCGAGAAGTTCTCGGTGGTCAAGACGCTGCAGGCGATCGAGCGATCCAACGTCTGCATCCTGGTGATCGACGCAGCCGACGGAGTCTCCGAGCAGGACGCGAGCATCGCCAGCTACATCGTCGAGACCGGCCGCGCGCTGGTCGTCGCCCTGAACAAGTGGGACAGCGTCGCCGCCGAAGACCGCAAGCAGGTGACGAGCGAATTCGGCCGCAAGCTCCATTTCCTGGCGTTCGCGGCCTTGCACACGGTGTCGGCCGTGCGCCGCACCGGCTTGAAGCCGATGATGGATTCGGTGATCGCCGCGCACCGGGCGGCGACCAGCCGCCTGCCGACGCCCAAGCTCACGCGACTGCTGCAGCAGGCCGTGGCTCACCAGCAACCGGCGCGCCAGGGACCGGTGCGCCCGAAGCTGCGCTATGCCCATCAGGGCGGCCGCAACCCGCCGATCATCGTGATCCATGGCAGTGCACTGAATCGGATCGACGACAGCTACCGCCGTTTCCTGGAGCGCTGGTTCGCCGAGCGGTTGTCGCTTCGCGGGACACCGTTGCGTGTCCAGTTCCGGACGACTCGAAATCCCTACGTTGCGCAACCCGTTCGATAGCTTGCCGCCCGGGGATTCGGGTACAGTCGGTCGGACGACCGTTCGTCCAGCCATGCGCCTGGTTTCCGGGCCTTGCGCTCCTGCGCCATTCCTGCGCCTTGATATCGGCTGACGCGCCCCAACAACATCCACAGAGCCACGGAGCCGACATGAGCAACAAGGGCCAACTACTGCAGGACCCGTTCCTGAACCTGCTGAGAAAGGAACATGTCCCGGTCTCGATCTATCTGGTCAACGGCATCAAGTTACAAGGTCAGATCGAATCGTTCGATCAGTACGTGGTGTTGCTGCGCAACACCGTGACCCAGATGGTCTACAAGCACGCGATCTCGACTGTCGTGCCTGCGCGCCCGGTCGATTTCCATCACGACGCCCCCGAAACCTGAACAACATCCCTGATCGGCGCACGGTCCTCGTGGCCGTGGCCACCGGCCGCGAGCGCCGCGACGAAGCTTCGCTCGACGAACTGGACGCGCTGGCGCGGTCCGCCGGCCTGCAACCTGCTGCGCGGCGGATTTTCCGTCGACCGCGACCGGACGCTGCCACTTATATCGGCAGCGGCGCGGTCGAATCGTTCGGGGCCGAACTCGATGCGATCGCCCCGGTGGTGGTCCTGTTCGACCATCCGATCAGCGCCGTCCAGCAACGCAACCTCGAACGTGCCTGGAAGCGGCCGGTCAGCGATCGGACCGAGCTGATCATCGACATCTTCTCGCAGCGCGCCCGCAGCAGCGAAGGCAAGCTGCAGGTTGAACTGGCGCGGCTCGAGCACCAGGCGTCGCGGCTGGTGCGGATGTGGTCCCACCTCGAGCGCCAGCGCGGCGGCATCGGCCTGCGTGGCGGTCCTGGCGAACGCCAGATCGAACTCGACCGGCGGATGATCGACGATCGCATTCGGCGCCTGCGCGAGCGACTGCACCGGGTCGAACGCCAGCGGGCCACCCGGCGTCGCAGCCGCAGCCGCGGACAATTGCCGCAGGTGTCGCTGCTCGGGTACACCACTGCCGGCAAGTCGACGCTGTTCAATCGGCTCGCGCATGCCGGGGCACTGACGGCCGACCGTTTGTTCGCCACCCTCGATCCATTGACCCGCCGGGTCCGTCTCGTCGACACGGCCGACCCGAATGCGGTCCTCGGCCCCGAGATCCTCGTCTCGGACACGGTGGGCTTCGTCCGCGACCTGCCGCACGGGCTGATCGCCGCCTTCCGGGCCACGCTCGAGGAGACGGCCGAGGCTGACCTGCTGCTGCACGTGGTCGACGCCGATGCGCCGGATCGCGACGAGCAGATCGCCGCGGTCAACGGGGTGCTGAGCGAGATCGGCGCGGCCGATGTCCCGCAGTGGCAAGTCCTGAACAAGATCGATCGCACCGGCCTTGCGCCGGGCGAGCGACACGATCCATCTGGTAAAGTCCTCGGTTTCGCCGTCAGTGCGCTGACCGGCAGCGGGGTTGCGGATCTGCGCCGCGCCTTGTCGGCGTGGGCGGTTTCGCCTTCCCGGGATCCGACAGGAGACAAGTCGTCCCGGCCCCGTCCTTCGGATCCGTCCGCGGCGATGGCGCCCGCGGCGCCGTCGAAGGTCGACTCCCGGGCTGCCGCGGCGCCCGCCACCGTGACCGACGTTGCCGGCGAAGACGGATCCGTCGCCAGTCCCATCGCGATTTCGCAATGACGCCACGTCCCCTGTTGATGTCTTCGAACGAGCCCGGCTGGGGCCGCAGCGGTGCCGATTCCGGTCCGCAGGGCGAAGGCCAGACAGGCGGGCAGGGTGGTGCCAGTGGCCAGGGCACGAGTCCGGCGGGGGGGCAGGCGGGCGGCGTCGGACCGCGCGCTCCCGGACCGGTCAGTTCCGGCCCCGGCGGATCGGGCAGCAACGGCTCCGGGCCTGGCGGACCCAGCCGCAACCAGCGGCCGCCCGAAGGGCCACCCGATCTCGACGAACTGTGGCGCGACCTGAGCCGAAAGCTCAACGGCCTGTTCGGCGGTCGCGGTGGCCGGGGAGGGGGTGCCGGCGGCAACGGGCCGTCGCGCGGAGGCGGGGTCTCGGGCCGCGGGCTGGCTACCGGTGTCGGTGTCGTCGGGGTCGTGGCGTTGCTGTTGTGGCTCGCCAGCGGTTTCTTCATCGTCCCGGAGGGCCAGGAGGCCGCGGTGCTGCGCTTCGGCCAATTCCGCTACCTGACGCCGCGCCCGGGGATCCAGTGGCGGATGCCGTGGCCGATCGAACGCGAAGAACTGGTCGACCGCTCGCGGCTTCGCCAGGTAGAGGTCGGCTACCGCAGCAACAACGTCAAGAACAAGGTCGCCAAGGAGTCGCTGATCCTCACCGGGGATCGCGGCATCGTCGATGTCCAGTTCGCGATCCAGTACCGGATCGCGGACGTCAAGGCGTTCCTGTTCGAGAACAGTCTCTACCCGAGCCCCGACGAGCTGCTGCGCCAGGCGGCCGAGTCGGCGATCCGCGAAGTCGTCGGTCGCCGGACCATCGACCAGGTTCTCTATTCGGAGAAGGCCGCCGCTGCCGAGGAGGCGCAACGACTGACGCAGTTGCTGCTCGATCGCTACAAGCTCGGCATCGGCATCACGGACCTGACGATCCAGCAGGCGCAGCCACCCGAGCAGGTTCAGGGGGCATTCGAGGACGCGAACAAGGCCGAGCAGGATCGCCAGCGAATGATCAGCGAGGGTCAGGCCTATGCCAACGATGTCGTTCCCCGGGCGCGCGGTACCGCCGACCGGTTGCGGCTCGAGGCCCAGGGTTACCGGGCACGGATCATCGCCACCGCCGAGGGCGATGCATCGCGCTTCGGCCAGGTGCTCGACGAATATTCGCGCGCCCCGCAGGTAACGCGCGAGCGGATGTATCTCGAGACCATGCAGCAGATCTTCTCGCACACCAGCAAGGTCCTGGTCGATTCGAATTCCGGGTCGAACCTGCTCTACCTGCCGATCGACAAGCTGATCCAGCAGGCCGGCTCGGGGCCGCGCAGCGACCCCGCCCGCAGCGGCGTTGACACGGCCACGGGGACGACTCCGCCGCCCTCCGATCCGGCCACGACGCGCAGCAGCAACCTGCGCAGCCGCGACCGTGATCGCTGAGCAGCCGCGGATGGACACGATCGGAGCCTTGCGATGAATCGACTGCTCGCCGTGATCGTCGCCCTCGTGGTGGCGGGGCTGCTGGCCCGGATGATGCTGTTCCAGGTCGACGAGCGCGAGAGTGCCGTGGTGTTCTCGCTCGGCGAGATCCGGCGCGTGATCCGCGAACCCGGGCTCTACGTCAAATGGCCGCCGCCGATCCAGAACGTCCGCTACTTCGACAAGCGCACGCTCACGCTCGACGGCGCCGACATCGATCGCTTCATCACGTCGGAGAAGCAGAACATCCAGATCGATTCGTACGTCAAGTGGCGGATCGTCGACCCGCGGCTCTACTTCATCTCCGTCGGTGGCAACGACCTCATCGCCCAGGACCGGATCTCGCGTCAGATGCGGGCGGTGCTCAACAACGCGATCGCACTGATGACGGTCGATGACGTGATCTCGGGCAAGCGCGACGAACTGGTCGTCAGCGTCCGGCGCTCGGTCGCCGACGAACTGATCAAGATCGGTGTCGAGATCGTGGATGTCCGCCTGAAGCGAGTCGACTTCGCCCCCGAGGTCGCCGAGCGGGTCTACGACCGGATGCAGTCGGAGCGCAAGCGCGTGGCCAACGACCTTCGTGCCAACGGCTCGGCCGAGCAAGAGCGGATCCGGGCCGATGCCGATCGCCAGCGCGAGACCATCGTTGCCGACGCCTACAAGGACGCCCAGACGCTGCGCGGCGCCGGCGACGCCAAGGCCAGCCGGGCCTACGCCGATGCGTACGGCAAGAACCCCGACTTCGCCTCGTTCTACCGCAGCCTCGAGGCCTACCGCGCGTCGTTCAGCGATCGCAACGACCTGATGGTGGTCGACCCGTCGAGCGAATTCTTCCGCCATTTCCGCGGCCCCGTCAGCGGGGGCGGTGCCGCCGCCGTCCGTGGTTCCTCGGCCGAGGCCGCCAGGCCGCGGCCCTGACGAGTCGTGCGATGGGCGATGGTGGCGCCACACCGTGGGTGCTGGCTCTCGGCCTGATGCTGGTGTTCGAGGGCCTGCTGCCGCTGGTGGCACCGGGCGCATGGAAGGAGATGGTCCAGCGGATCGCCGGTTTCCGCGATGGCCAGATCCGGTTCGTCGGCCTGGCGGCGATCGCGGCGGGCATCATCGTGATCGTCGTGGCCCAATGACACGCTGGCTGCTGCCCGAGGGCATCGCCGACCTGCTGCCCGGCGAGGCGCGGGCACTAGAGTCGCTCAGGCGAAGGCTGCTCGACCGCTGCCGCTCGTACGGCTTCGAACTGGTCGAGCCGCCGCTGATCGAGTACCTCGACTCGCTGCTGATCGGCAGCGGCAGCGACCTCGACCTGAAGACCTTCAAGCTCGTCGACCAACTGACCGGCCGACTGCTCGGGGTTCGCGCCGACATGACGCCGCAGATCGCGCGAATCGACGCTCACCTCCTCCATGGCCGCGGCGTGACCCGGCTCTGCTATTGCGGACCGGTGCTCCATACGCGGTCGCGCGGCGCCGGCATCTCGCGCGAGCCGATCCAGCTCGGCGCCGAGATCTACGGCCACGCCGGTATCGAGGCCGACATCGAGTCGCTCGATCTGCTGCTGGGCTGCCTCGCCGAGTCGGGCATCGGCCGCGGGCGGATCGACCTTTGCGATCTCGGCCTCGTGCGCCTGCTGCTCGCCGACCTGCCCGGCATCGACGAAGAAGAGTGCTTCGCGTTGCTCGAGGCGCGCGACCTGCCCGGGCTGCGGGAGCGCCTGGCCGCCCATGACGGCGGATCGGCCAGCGCGGCGGCCGAACTGGCGCAACTGTCGCGCTGCCACGGCGCTGCGACGACGGTGGCACAGCGGGCCCGGGCACTGCTCGGTCATCGGCGCGATGCAGTCGCGATCATCGATCGCCTCGAACAGGTCGCGGCGTCGCCGCGACTGGCGCGTCATCACGACGGTTTCGAGATCGCGCTCGACCTGGCCGACGTCCGCGGCTTTCGCTACCACACGGGCCTGAGTTTCGCCGCCTACGTCGACGGCCACGCCCAGGCGATCGGTCGTGGCGGCCGCTACGATGGCGTCGGTCTGGCATTCGGCCGCTCGCGCGCGGCCACGGGATTCTCGCTCGACTTGCGTGAACTGGCCGGCCTTTGCGAGCATCCGGCCCAGGCCGCACCGATCGTGGCCCCGTGGTCCGACGAGCCGGAACTGATCGCGGCGATCGAGGCGCTGCGCCGCCTGGGCGAGGCGGTCGAGCAACGGTTCCCCGGGCAACTGCTGCACGCGGAGGCATCGGGGGCGGAGCGTGAGCCGTGCCGGGCGCTGGTGAAGGTGGCCGGCCGATGGCAGGTCCAGGACAGCGAGTGACGAACGGCGGGCAACGGATGAACGGCAACGTCGTGGTGGTCGGCACCCAGTGGGGTGACGAGGGCAAGGGCAAGGTCGTCGACCTGCTGACCGATGCGGCGCAGGGCGTCGTGCGCTTCCAGGGCGGACACAATGCCGGCCACACGCTGGTCATCGGCGGCCGCAAGCACGTGCTGCGACTGATTCCGTCCGGGATCCTGCGGGCCAACGTGACCTGCTACATCGGCAACGGCGTCGTGCTGTCGCCGCCTGCGCTGATGGCCGAGATCGAGGAACTCGAGTCGGCGTCGGTCGACGTTCGCAGCCGGCTGCGGATCAGCCTCGCCTGTCCGCTGATCGTGGCGTATCACGTCGCGCTCGACCAGGCGCGCGAAAACCAGCGCGGCGCCGCGAAGATCGGCACGACCGGTCGCGGCATCGGTCCGGCCTACGAGGACAAGGTCGCGCGGCGCACCGTCCGACTCGAAGACCTTTTCCATCCGCAGACCGCGCGCGAGCGGATCCGTGAAGTCATGGACCTGCACAACTTCACGCTGGTCCACTACTACGGAGGCAAGTCGCTAGACCCCGATCGCGTGGCCGACGAGGCGCTGGCGCTGGCCGAGCGGATCCAGCCGATGGCCACCGACGTGGCCGGTGAACTGGCCGACGCGCTCGCGCGCGGCGACCGCCTGCTGTTCGAGGGTGCCCAGGGGGCGATGCTCGATGTCGACCACGGGACCTATCCGTACGTCACCAGCAGCAACTGCATCGCCGGCGCGGCCTCCGCCGGCGCCGGGGTCGGGCCGCAGCGGCTGAGCTTCGTCCTCGGGATCGCCAAGGCCTATGCAACCCGCGTCGGCAGCGGTCCGTTCCCTACCGAGCTGAACGAAGACGTCGGCCGCCATCTGGCCACGCAGGGCCACGAGTTCGGCGCGGTGACGGGTCGGCCGCGGCGCTGCGGCTGGTACGACGCAGTGGCGATGAAGCGCTCGATCGAACTGAATGGCGTCGACGCGCTCTGCGTGACCAAGCTCGACGTGCTCGACGGCCTGGAGACGCTGCAGATCTGCACCCGCTATGCCCTCGACCCGGTCGGCCAGGCCGTCACCGGCCATCCGCCGCCCGCTGGCGCCGACAGCGCCGCCGCATCGCTCGCGACCGATCGGCTGCCGACCGGCTCGGCTGCCGTCGAGCGCTGCCGCGCCGAATACGAGGTGCTGCCGGGCTGGAAGGGTTCGACGCGCGGCGTTCGCACCTACGCCGAGTTGCCGCTCGAAGCGCGGCGCTATCTCGAACGGTTGGCCGAACTGGCCGGGGTTCCGATCGACATCGTTTCGACCGGACCGGACCGCGACGAGACCATCGTATTGCGCCACCCCTTCAAGCAGAACGCGCGATGAACGACCTGCATATCTCGTGGGACGAGTACCACCGGCTGATCGAGCGCCTGGCGGTGCAGATCCACGATTCGGCCTGGCCGTTCGACTCGATCATCTGCCTGGCCCGCGGCGGGCTGCGCGTCGGTGATACGCTGTCACGGATCTTCGACAAGCCGCTGGGCGTGATGACGACCAGTTCGTACCGCGCGAGTGGCGGCACGGTGCAGGGATTCCTGCGGATCGGCGAGACCATCAGTGCGGCCGAGACCGTGACCGAAGGCAACGTCCTGTTGGCCGACGACCTGGTCGATTCGGGCGTGACGCTGCAGGCCGTCATCCCGGAACTGAAGCGGCGCCATCCGCCGATGCGCGAAGTGCGTACCGCCGTCCTCTGGGTCAAGTCGGTCTCGGTGTTCCGTCCCGACTATTACGTCGAGTACCTCGAGACCAGCCCCTGGATCCACCAGCCGTTCGAGCGCTACGAAGGTTGCGACCTCGAGAGCCTGCGGCCGCGGGCGCTCAATTGATGTTTCCCCCGCGGGCGCTACGCTCGAAGATCGCTCGCCGATGCGGTCGTGACGTGGCTTGGGGACAGAGGAAGGGGGCGACTTGGGGACATTGGCAAGCCTTGCTCGGCGGGGGACACGCGGAAGGGGTGATTTTCGGTCCCCGGGGACTGTTCGATGGGCATAAGAAAACCCCAGCAACTCAATGAGTTAGCTGGGGTTTGAGGATGAGGCGTGGTGCCCAGAAGAGGACTCGAACCTCCACAGTGTTGCCACCGCTAGGACCTGAACCTAGTGCGTCTACCAATTCCGCCATCTGGGCACGCGGCGGCCGCAGAGTTTATTACCCTGCCCACAAAAGTCAAATGAATCGCAGCATCGAAGGACAAAGGAATCGCAGCATGGCAGTCGAAAGAACCGCAACGAGCGACGAGTGAACCACAGCATCGACATTGAATGAACTACAGCATCGAGGACGAATGATCCGCAGTACCGAACCGCCTAGCCGCCAGGCCATCATCGACTTCCTGAACAAGCAGGACGGCCCGGTGTCTCTGCAGGCGCTCGCCGAAGGAATGGGCGTCAACGGCGAAGAAGACGTCGGCCTGCGGCGCCGGCTCGGCGCGATGCAGCGCGACGGCCAGATCCTGCAGAACCGCAAGGGCGGGTTCATGGTGGTGAACCGCCTCGACCTGATCGCCGGCCGCGTGACCGGCCACCGCGACGGCTTCGGCTTTCTCGTCCCCGACGACAGCAGCGGCGACGTCTTCCTGTCGCCGCGCGAGATGCAGAAGGTCATGCACGGCGACCGCGTGCTGGTCCGGAAGATCGGGACCGACCCGCGCGGGCGGCCCGAAGGGGCGATCGTCGAGGTCACGGCGCGGGCGCATCACCAACTGGTCGGTCGGCTTATCAACGAGCGCGGAGTGCTGCTGGTCGCACCCGAGGATCACCGGATCAAGCACGATGTCATGATCCAGCCGGGAGCGACGCTGGGCGCCGTGCCCGGGCAGGTGGTTTCGGTCGAAATTACCGAACCGCCATCGGTCAATGCGCCGCCGATCGGCCGGATCATCGAGGTGCTGGGCGAGCTCGATGACCCAGGGATGGAAATCGAGATCGCGGTGCGCAAGTTCGACGTGCCGCACATCTTCCCCGACGACGTGCTGGCCGAGACCGCCAGGCTGCCGGACAAGCTGCGTCCGACCGACTATCGCGGCCGCGTCGACCTGCGCGACGTGCCGTTGGTCACAATCGATGGCGACGATGCCCGCGACTTCGATGACGCGGTCTACTGCGAGCCCGCTGGCAACGGCTGGCGGCTGCTGGTGGCGATCGCCGACGTCGGCCACTATGTCCAGGCGCCGAGCGCGACCGATCGCGAGGCCCAGTCGCGGGCAACGTCGGTCTATTTCCCGCGGCGCGTGATCCCGATGCTGCCGGAGAAGCTGTCGAACGGACTGTGCTCGATCAACCCCGGTGTCGACCGGCTGGTGCTGGTCGCCGACATGATGGTCGACGGCAGGGGCCGGATCAAGGCTTACCAGTTCTATCCGGCCGTCATGCATTCGCACGCACGCCTGACCTACGACGAGGTCTGGGGAATTCTTTCGGGCGGCGATCCGATCGCGATCGAGCGCCGTCGTGTGCTGCGCGGCCCGCTGAACGATCTCCACGCCCTGTTCCGCCAGCTGGCCAAGGCGCGCCAGGAGCGCGGTGCGATCGACTTCGACACCGTCGAGACGCGAATCGTCTGCGATCCAGCCGGCCGGATCCAGTCGATCGTCGCGCGCACCCGCAACGATGCCCATCGGTTGATCGAGGAATGCATGCTGTGCGCGAACACCTGCGCCGCCGACTTCCTGACTCGCAGGAAGCATCCCGGTCTCTATCGCGTCCATGAAGGGCCGACGCCCGATCGACTGGCCCGGCTGCGGCAGTTCCTTTCGGGGCTGGGCCTGGGAGTGGGGCAAGGCGCCGCCGATCCGACGCCGAAGGACTACCAGCAGCTGTCCGAACGGATTGCCGGCCGGCCCGACGCGACCCTGCTGCAGACCATGATGCTGCGCTCGATGCAGCAGGCGATCTACACGCCGATCAACAGCGGCCATTTCGGTCTGGCCTACAACGCCTATGCCCACTTCACGTCGCCGATCCGACGCTATCCGGACCTGCTCAATCACCGCGCGATCAAGGCGCTGCTGCGCAGTGAACGCTACCGGCCGCAAGTGGCGACGACCAGCCTCGCGCCGCTGCCGGCGCCGCACGTGGGCGATGGCGAGGCGGACGAGGCCGCGTCCAACGGCCCGTGGGCCCAGCTCGGCATCATCTGCTCGTTCAACGAACGCCGTGCCGATGATGCCACCCGCGACGTCGAGGCGTGGCTCAAGTGCCAGTACATGCGCGAACGTGTCGGCGAGCAGTACCGCGGACGGATTACCGGCGTGGCGCCGTTCGGCATCTTCGTGACACTCGAGACGCTTTACGTCGAAGGGATGGTCCACGTTTCCGAACTCGGGGCCGAGTACTTCCAGTACAGCGACACCGCGCATGAGCTGCGCGGCGAACGCACCGGCATGCGCTACCGCCTGACCGACGAGATCGATGTCCAGGTCTCGCGCGTCGACCTCGAGGGCCGGCGGATCGAGTTCCGGCTCGTCGATCGCGCCGCGCCGGGAGACGTGATCCGGCCCGCGGTCGGTGGCGGCGACGGCATCGCGGTGGCTGCCGGCGGCGACCGCCACGCCGCCCGCGGCGGCAAGGGCGCGGCGGCAGGAGCCCCCGGTCGCGGTCGGCGCAAGGCGGCGTCGGCCAAGCCGGCGGAGGTCGTGGCGGCGCGCGCCGCACGGCAGGCCCGCAAGCGCAGCAAGGCGGTTGCGACGTTCACGGCCGGCAAGGGTGGCAAGGGTGGCCGGGGTGCTGACCGCAATGGGGTCGGTGGCGCGGGCGGCGGCGGCCGGGCCGGGGCCGGTGCGGTTGCCGGCGGACGGGCCGGCGGCGGCGCGGGGGCCGGCGGCGCGGGGCCGGGTGGGCCAGGCGCCAAGCCCAGCGGCCGACGAGCGGGCACTCGCGGTAACCGATCGTCGTGGAACGCGCGCAAGCCGCGCGGCCGTTAGGGCGGTCGGTCGTCAGCGCCGCTTGAGCGGGCGATGAAGCTGTTCGGCTTCCACAGCGTCGAGGCGCGGCTTCGGTCCGCCCCGACGACGATTCGCGAACTGATGTTCGATCGCGACCGGGTCGACGGCCGGGTCCGGGCATTGAAGGCACTGGCCGAGCAACAGTCGGTCGCCTGGTCGATGGTTGGCGCATCACGGCTCGATCGGCTCGCGAAAGGGCAGCGTCACCAGGGCGTGGTGGCCGTGGTCGACATCACCGTGGCCCGGTCCGAACTGGCGCCGCTGCTCGACCGGCTCGCCGACCGCGAGCAGCCGCCGCTGTTCGTGCTGCTCGACGGCGTGACCGATCCGCGCAACCTCGGCGCCGTGCTGCGCGTCGCCGACGGCGCCGGCGCCGATGCCGTGATCGCGCCGCGCGATCATTCGTGCGGCTTGAACGAGGTGGCGATCCATACGTCCACTGGTGCTGCCGAGAGCGTCCCGTACATCACCGTCGTCAATCTGTCGCGAACCATCGAGCAGTTGCAGGACCGCGGCATCCGGGTGCTCGGTGCCGCCGACGAGGCTGCCGCGCCGTTGTTCGAGGCCGAGCTGACCGGGCCGCTCGCCTGGGTGCTCGGCGCCGAGGGCACCGGCATCCGGCGCCTCGTCCGCGAGCATTGCGATACGCTGATCTCGATCCCGATGGCCGGCCGTTGCCAGAGCCTCAATGTCTCGGTTGCGGCCGCAGTCGTGCTCTACGAGAGCGTCCGTCAGCGCGCCGGGGCACGTCGCGTCTCGCGATAGCGCCACGGCTCGACCGGTGCCGGTTCCTGCCACAACCCGGCGCGCTCGGCCCGCGCCCGGTGCTCGGCAAGATCGTAGCGGTCGCGCCAGCCCGCCGGCAGGTCCAGTTCGTAGCGACGAAAGAACCACGCCATCCCGCGGCGGATCTGTTCGCGACCGATGTCGTCCGGCTCGCCGCCGGCTCGCGTACCGGGCGTCGGCAACAGCGAGATCCG
>JBEVJQ010000131.1:0-3572 GCA_040510055.1 Burkholderiaceae bacterium
AGTTGATCGTACGCCATCGCCCCCGCGTCGTACTTCATGATTGCTTCCTGTGCAAGAGCGGAAGGGAGCGGCCAACCGCAACCGTCGCGAAAGCTCAATCGCAGTCCTCGTCCCCCAGCGCCGGCAACTCCAACCCGTCGAGCTCGAACAACTCGCTCCCGCCTGCGATCCCCTGCAGATCTCCGTACATCCCCAGCGTCGACTGCAGCACCCGATCGATCTGCGCCTCGCGCCGGGCCCAATGCTTGGTGAACAGCCGTCGCTCGCGCTGCAGGTCGTCCTGCATCGTCGTGAACGCCTCGACGATCGCCTGCACCCGCTGCCGGAAATGCGGCCCGGTCAGGTAGCGATAGACCAGTTCCATCTTCCCGTGCTGCCCGCTCGTCGCCAGTCGCGCGCCGGCCAGGTCGACCAGCGAATGGCGCAAACTGGTGGCGATCGCCATCGCCACCCGCGGCTCGACGACCCAGACGCCGTCGACCAGGTCGAAATGTTCGACGCCCTTGGGGAGCGCCTGGCTGACGATCACGGCGACCTCGGCGCGGGCATCGCGCTGGTCCTGCTTCAGCTTGTCGAGCCAGGCGTCGTTCCAGCGCAGCGTCCGCTTCGACTCCCAGAGGATCGCGCCGCAGTCCTGACCGTGGGGCCCGACGACGCGCTGCAGCGCATCGCCCCCGCGCTCGCCCTTGGCCACGGGGTCGATCCGGTCGAGCGGGAAGCGGTGGCGCAGTTGCGCTTCCAGTTCGATCTCCAGCACCTCGCCCTGCAACTGCTGCGAGCCGGCCTCGAGCTTGCGCTGCATCTCCTCGAGCTTCTTCTGCAGCGAGGCGATGGTCTCCTCGCGCTCCGTGACGCGCAGCTTCAAGTCACGCTCGACGTCATGCCGCGCCTGCTGTCGCGCGGCAGCAAGGCCCTCGGCGATCCGCTTCTCGATGACGACGTCGGCCTCGCGCAGCTTGTCGTCGAGCGCCCGCTGGCGGCGCAGCGCCTCGGCTTGTGCCGCCAGCGCTTCGGTCAGGCGCCGGTCGCGGTCCTGCACCAGCTGGCGGGCCTCGGCGAGCTCGCGGGTCTGCGCTTCGAAGTGCTGGCTGGCGGCCTCACGCGCCTTGCGCTGCTCCTCTGCGGTGATCTCGGTGCGAGCTTCGGCGATCCGCTGCTCCTGATCGGCGCGGGCGCGGGTCAGTTCGACCTGCAATCGACGACGTTCGGCAGCCAGCAGCGGGGCGGCCAGCGATTCGGTCAGATGGATCGTGTTGCCGCAATGCGGGCACGAAAGAGTGGCATCGGCCATTGCGGATGCGTCGCGCGCGGCGACGCGTCGGAAAAGCAGCGGCCATCATACCTGCCAAGCGCGGGGGCCCCGCGCGCTCGATCAGGCCAGCGCCCGCGGGAAAGGCGCGACGGCGCGCGAGTCGAACACGGTGGTCATCCCGGCGGCATGCTCGAAATCGCCGGGGACGAGGTGATCGAGCGAGAGCCCCAAGCCGGCCGTCGCGATCGGCTGGGCGATGGCGATCGCCAGCCCGGCCGCCTCGAGGGCACGGGCTGCGAGGGTCGAGCAGATCGCCCGCGCCGGGTCGGCCTTCCGAAGCTGGCCGGCAGCGGCAAGCGGGGCGCGCAACCGGCGAGCGACCAGCAGCCGGGCCAGGCCGATGATGTGGCTGAGGTCGTAGCCGTTGCCGAGTCGGCTCTGGAGGTAGGAAACGAGGTTGCGGCGCGCTCCGGCGTCGAGCCCGGCCGGACGAAGGACCAGCAATTCCTGGCCGGCGAACTCGTCGAGGCTTACGCGCCGAACGCCGTCCACGAGGTCGGCTTCGACGATCCAGTCGTCGCCGGTGTCGACCGCCGGGCCGCCGTCGCGGATGCAGACGGCGACGTGGGTCCAGCGTGACCCCGTCAGGGCGGCGACGAAGCGGGCAAGGCGGGTATTGCCGCGGACGAGGATGATGTCGCCGGCCTGGAGCCGCGGGGCCAGTTCCTCGGCGGTGGCGGAGGCGCCAAAGCCGTCGACCGGTTCCGCCAGGTAGCCGGCCAGGGCTGTCAGCAGCCGGTGGCGAAGGGTGCGGTTCAGGTTCATTGTGGCCTCTGGTGGTTCTGCCGGGGCGCCGGATCCGGCAACCGGTGCCGCACCCCGTTTCGCCTGAGTCGGCGGCCGGGGCCAATCGGTTCACCGGGTTTTGCGGCTTGGCCGGTGGCCGCGCATGCAACACTCGCGGATCGGACCGTCGCCACACCGGCGACTCGATTCGGGAGCCGAGCCGATGGATCGCATCTCCTCGCCCAATATCGCGAATGGGGCCGCCGTCGAAGCGCGGCACCGCTGTCGCGAAGGGCGACACACCGGCCATACGGCCGGGATGGCGCCCGGCTTCGTCCAGGCCAACGTCGCCATCCTGCCGCGTACCCAGGCCGACGATTTCCTGCGCTTCTGCCAGCGCAACCCGCAGCCTTGCCCGTTGCTGGCGGTGTCGGAGCCGGGCGATCCAACGCTGCCCGAACTGGGCGACGACATCGACATCCGCCGCGACGTCCCCCGCTATCGGGTCTGGCGCGACGGCGAACTCGTCGCCGAGCCGACCGATATCGCGTCGCTCTGGTCCGACGACCTGGTGTCATTCGCGATCGGTTGCTCGTTCTCGTTCGAGCAGGCGCTGATCGAGGCCGGCGTCCCGCTGCGGCACGTCGAGCAGGGGATCAATGTCGCGATGTACCGGACCACGGTGCCGACGACACCGGCTGGGATCTTTCACGGGCCCCTGGTGGTGTCGATGCGGCCGATGGTGGCGGCAGACGCGATCCGCGCGATCCAGATCACCTCGCGCTTTCCTCGCGTCCACGGTGCGCCGGTCCATCTCGGCGACCCGGCGGCGATTGGCATCGCCGATCTCGGTCGGCCCGATTTCGGCGATCCGATCGACCTGCGGCCGGGCGAGTTGCCGGTGTTCTGGGCTTGCGGCGTGACGCCGCAGTCGGCCGTGATGGCCGCCCGCCCGCCGCTCTGCATCACCCATTCGCCCGGTTCGATGCTGGTGACCGACCTGCTCAACCACCGCCTGGCGAGTTTCTAGCCCTTCGCGGCCCCGCCGCCCGTGTCGTGAAATCTGGAGACCTCGTCATGAAAACATTCGTCCCGCTGCTGGCCGCGCTGGCCGGCGCGCTCGGCTCGAGCGCGGTCTCGGCCCAGGTGCCGGCCGGCCCCAAGGTCGCCGTCCAGGCGATCACGCAGGTGGCGCCGAACCTGCCGCAGTACACGCGCGTCGATCAGCCGCTGTTGCGCGACGGCATGGCCAAGGCGACCAACGGCCGGGTCGAGGTGACGCTGTCGTCCTGGCCCGAGCGCAACGTCAACGGCCCCGAAGTGCTGCGCCTGGTGCGTTCGGGCCAGGTCGACATCGCGGCCGCGCCGCTGACCACCGTCTCGGGCGACGTCCCGATGCTCGACGGCGTCGACCTCGCCGGCATGAACCTGGACATCGCGCAGGCCCGCAAGGTGGCCGACGCGATGGTGCCGGTGGCCAACAAGGAGCTCGAGCGCCTGGGCATCAAGCTGGTGGCGACCTATCCGTTCTCGG
>JBEVJQ010000132.1:0-18208 GCA_040510055.1 Burkholderiaceae bacterium
TGAACCTGCAGCCCGATGTGCGCCCGCAGACGGTCGCCGAGTGCGTGCCGCTGCTCGAGGGCTGGCGCCGGCTGTCGCGCGAGTCCGGGATCCCGGTCCACGTCGAGACGCATCGCGACCGGATGACGACCGACCTCCACTTCACGCTGCGGCTGCTCGACGCGTTCCCGGACCTGCGTCTGACCGGTGACCTGTCGCACTACGTCGTCGGCCGCGAGTTTGCCTGGCCGATCTCCGACGAGAATCACCGGCTGATGCACCGGATCCTCGATAACTGCTGGGGCTTCCACGGCCGCGTCGCCAGCCGCGAGCAGGTCCAGGTGCAGATCAGCTTCGCCCATCAGCGCGAGTGGCTCGAGCTCTTCATGGGCTGGTGGGAGTACGGGTTTCGCAGCTGGCGGCGGCGGGCACCGAAAGACGCGACGCTGACCTTCCTCTGCGAGCTCGGGCCGCGCGAATACGCGATGACGGGGCCCGACGGCTACGAACTCTCGGATCGCTGGGAAGAAGCGCTGATGCTCAAGGATCGGATCCGGGCGCTGTGGCAGAAGCTCGAGGCCGACGACGACCACCGATGAAACGACTCGACAGTTCAACCGCGTGGGCGGCCAGGTCGCGTTCAACTTCGACAATGTCAGCGTCCACCTGCCGCTCAGGGAAGCTGCGCATCCTTGCGACGACGACCGGCAGGAAGCGAACGCGCGCAACCCCCGACATCCCGAGGCTGATCGAGGCTGGCGTGGCGGACTAGATGGTCGGTTGGTTCTGCCTGCTGGCCCCGGCACGCACGCCCGCACCGGTCATTGAAAAGCTCAACCGCGAGGTGGTCCGAGTCATGCGCGAGCCGGCGATGATCAAGAAGACGTATGCTGCCGGCAACGAGCCCTACGTGACGACACCGGCAGAGACCCGGGAGTACATGACTGCCCAACTCGCGCTTTATCGGAAGGTGGTCGAAATCGCTGGCGCGCGAGCCGTGTAGCAGGATTTGGAGCAGCCAGTTCGCAATCTCCAGGGGGAATCCTTCGGTAGCGAACTCGGCGCAACTGTTGTCAGATGGAACCAACCGCGATGCCTTCCCCCCCACGTGCCAGCGCTTCGCCGTTTCCCGCCACGATCGTGACCCGCGACGACCTGGCCCGCGTCGAGGCGCAGTCGCGGCGCATCACGACTCCGTGCGGCGACGGCGACCTCGTCTGGCACGAATGGGGCGCCGGCGAACCCGTGGTCCTGCTCCATGGCGGGTCCGGCAGCTGGAATCACTGGGTCCGCAACGTGCCGGCGCTGGTCGCCGCCGGCCGGCAGGTGCTGGTTCCCGACATGCCGGGCTTCGGCGATTCGGCAGCCGCGCCCGGGGTCGTCGATGCCGACGGCCTACCGCCGCATCTCGACACGGCCATCGCCACGTTGCTGGGGCAACGGTCGTTCGATCTCGTCGGCTTCTCGTTTGGTTCGCTGGTCGCGACCCTGCTGGCCGAACGGTGCGGCGAGCGGGTCCAGCGGCTGGTGCTCGTCGGCCCGTTCATCGTCGGCGACGGTGACATTCCGCCGTTGGATCTGCGGCCGTGGGCTCACATCGAGCGTGGACCGGCGCGCGACGCCATCCACCGCTACAACCTCGGCGCGCTGATGCTCGCGAACGCCAGGTCGATCGACGACCTGGCGCTGGCGATCCACGGCGCCAATATCGAACGCGACCGAATGCGCCGCCGGCGGCTGGCGCTGACCGACCTGATGGCGCAGACGCTGCCGCGGATCCGGCGCCCGGTGGCTGCGATCTGGGGAACCGAGGACATGAGTTACCGCGGCCGCGGTCATGTCGCTGAAAAGACGGTTCGCCTCGCCCCGGATTGCCGCGTCGTCGCGGCGATCGACGGCGCGGGACACTGGGTCCAGTTCGAGGCTCCCGATGCGTTCGACGCGGCGCTCGCCACCGCGTTGGCCATGCCCACCGGCGCCGGCTGACGGCCCACGCGATGGTGACGCGATGGTGACCCGCTGTCGGCCGTCGGGATAGCCGAGCGCCCGCCTAGTTGCCGCGTCCGCGGCCAGTCACGGCCTGAAGTTGCTCGATCCGCTCCGACGCCTGTGCCTTGGTCAGCGACCCGTTGAACGGTTCCCCGGCCTCCTCGCTCAGGGTCTTGAGGTAGGACTTCTGGGCCCCGGTCATCGGCTCGTCGCCGGTCACCCAGTTGCTGGGGTCCTTCTCCATGTTGCCCTGGTCGGATTCCTGCTGCATCTGCTTGTCGGTCATGCTCGCCATCTCCTGCGGTGAGTCCGGGTGCGAAACGATCACACCACACCATTGAAGTCACGAATGACTGTATAAATATACAGCATTTGCCGTGCCCGGATCAGGGGTGCCGCGCTGGCGGCCAGCGCCACCGAGCGAACGCAGGGACTGGACGGCCCGGTGACTACGACTGCATCGACCGGGTCGAAAGATGACCGACGCCCGGGCGCGATGGCGTCGAGTCTGACATCCGCAGCGCGTCGCGGCGCCCGCCACCGAGATAGCGATTGGTCCGGGCATCGATGCCGTCACCGGCCGCTTCGATCGCGAGCGCCCGGGCGTGGAGACGGTTCAGGAAGTCGTCCAACAGCGTCGCCTCGGCATCGGTCAGCACTTCCATCAAGCGGCGGTTGATCGCGGCCAGTTGCGGGAACAGGTCGGCGTAGAGCTGCTCGCCGGCCTCGGTCACAGCGAGTTCGACCCGCCGTCGCAGCCCGGCCGGGCGCGTTCGCCGAACGAAGCCCTTGCGAACGACCTGCCCTAACAGGCGTGCGACACGGGCGGTCTCGAGGTGGCAGCGCACGCTCAGGTCCGTCGGCGACATCGGGCCATCCTCGGCCAGCGCGGCGATCACGCGCCATTCGGCCCGCGCAATCCCGAAGCGCCCCTCGCACAACCGGATCGCCGGCGCGCCGGCGGTCCGAAATACGCGCTTGAGCCGGTAGTTCACCAGGTCATCGTGTTGGCGCGGGTCTTTCAGGCGATTCATCGCAGGCTCCTTCACGCGGTGCACGACTGTTTTGAACAGCCGGCGGCGGCCGGTCTAGAGTACAGCGTTCCAGCATCACAGGCCGCGCTGCTCGGCGCGGGGGGCACGATGAAGACGGCACGACGGCGATGGCTCGCTTCGGTACCCGGCTGGGCGGCACTGTGTTCGGCACGGCTGCCGGCGCTGGGGACGGCACGACTGCCGCCGGCCGCGGGACTCGCCGCCGGGTCGACCGCTCCCGCGGCGTCGCTGCTATTTCCCGGTTCGGCCAGCGCGCAGCGCTATCCGGCCGGCCCGATCCGGATCCTGATCGGCTTCTCTGCGGGCGGCGCCCCCGACTCTGCCCTGCGCCTCATCGCCAGCCGGCTCGAGCGCGCGCTGGGCGTCGGCGTCGTGGTCGAGAACCAGGCCGGCGCCTCGGGAACGATCGCCGCGGCGACCGTGGCGCGCGCGGCCCCGGACGGCCAGACGCTGCTGTTCGGCGTCGCCGCCAACCTCGCCGTCGCGCCGGCAGTACATGCGAAGGTGCCGTACGAGACCACGCGCGCCTTCGCGCCAGTGATCGAGGTCGCTCGCGGACCCTACGTCTGGCTGGTCCGGAGCGATGTACCGGCGCGCACGATGCCCGAGTTCGTCGCGTGGGCCCGGACGCAGGGTGGGCGCCTGAACTACGCGTCGCCGGGTATCGGGTCAGTCCACCACTTCGCGATCGAACGGCTCAAGCAGATCTGCGGCCTCGACCTGGTCCACGTCCCGCATTCGAAAGGAATGTATCCGGGGATCCTTGCGGGAGATGTCCAGGCGATGTTCGATTCGATGCCGGGTCCGTTGCCGTACATTTCCGGCGGCCAGGTGCGCGCCCTTGCCGTCACCGGTCCACGCCGCCTTGCCGCGCTGCCGGACGTGCCGACATTGAACGAACTCGGCTACGCCGACATCGGGATGTCGTCGTGGTGGGGGTTCGTTGCGCCGGCCGCCACGCCGCGGCCCGTGGTCGATCGGCTGAATGCGGTGATCGCGCAGATCCTGTCAGAACCCGACGTGCGGGCGACGTTCGCCAAATGGGGAATCGAGCCGAGTCCCGGGTCGCCGGATGCGTTCGGCCAGCTCATCGCCGACGAGGTCGCGGCCTGGCGGGAACGGGTCGCCAAGACTGGCACCCGGACGGACTAGCGCGCAGGCGACCGCGTCGGCGGGTCGAAGACGACCGTTCGATAGCCAGGGACGGTCCGCTGCCACGACTGGCGAGCGAATGCGACCGGTACCGGCGGCCGGTCCGCTGCCGGTGCCGAGACCGCTCAAGGCGCGTCGAGCTCGAACGCGCGGTGAAGTTCGCGCACTGCCAGCTCGAGATACTTGTCCTCGATCACTACGGAGGTCTTGATCTCGCTGGTCGAGATCATCTGGATGTTGATGTTCTCGTCGGCCAAGGTCTTGAACATCCGGCTGGCGATCCCGGCATGGCTGCGCATTCCAATGCCGACGATCGAGACCTTGGCGATCTTCGGGTCGCCGATGATTTCGCCCCCGCCGATATCGGGCCTGACCTTCGACTCGAGCACGGCAATGGCCTTCTGGTACTCGCCTCGGGACACGGTGAACGAGAAGTCGGTACGGCCGGCCACGCTCTGGTTCTGGACGATCATGTCGACGTCGATGTTGGCTTCGGCGATGGGCCCGAGGATCCGGAACGCGATGCCGGGTCGGTCCGGAACGTTGGTCACTGTGATCTTGGCCTCGTCACGCTGGAAGGCGATGCCCGATACGACGGCTTGTTCCATGGCTTCCTCGCCGAATTCCTCTTCGAAGGTGATCAGGGTGCCCGAGCGCGACTCTTCGTCGACCGAAATATCCGGCGGCGTGAGGCTCGACAGCACCCGCGTCTTCACCCGGTACTTGCCGGCGAATTCGACCGAGCGGATCTGCAGCACCTTGCTGCCGAGGCTCGCCATCTCGAGCATCTCCTCGAACGTGATCCGTTCGAGCCGCCGTGCCTCGGGAACGATCCGCGGGTCGGTCGTGTAGACACCGTCGACGTCGGTGAAGATCAGACACTCGTCGGCCTTCAGTGCCGCGGCCACGGCCACGGCCGAGGTATCGGAACCGCCACGGCCTAGAGTCGTGATGTGGCCGTCGCCATCGATTCCCTGAAAGCCAGTGATCACGACGACCTTGCCCGCCGCCAGTTGCTCGCGGACGCGGCCGTCGGCGATCGATCTGATCCGCGCCTTGGTGTAGGCGCTGTCGGTCGCGATCGGTAACTGCCAGCCGGTGAAACTGATCGCTTCGACACCGGCCTTCCTGAGCGCGATTGCCAGCAGGCCGACCGAAACCTGTTCGCCGGTCGCGGCGATCATGTCCAGCTCCCGGCCCTCGGCCTGCGGATCGATTTCGGTCGCCAGCGCCAGGAGCCGATTGGTCTCGCCGGACATCGCCGATGGGACGACCACCATCTGGTGACCGGCGCGCTGCCACTTGGCGACGCGTGCGGCGACGTTGCGAATCCGTTCGGCGGAGCCCATCGAGGTGCCGCCGTACTTGTGAACGATCAGGGCCATCGGTTCCGATAAGCGCGGTGAAAGGCGGGTCACCGATACCGCGGTGGCCGGGGAAAAGGGCCGGCGATTATATCGGCGGGACGCACCGTGACCGGCGCGAGACGTCGCCAAGCCACGGCAGCCAGTCATCGGGCGGGCGCCAGCAGACGTACCAGCGACCACGGCGGCGCTCGAGCCCGACGACGGCATGAGCGGCGGGGCCGACGCTGCTCCGGTCGGCGGGAATCAGTCCGACGGCTGCCGGCACGATGGCAGTCGGCTCGTCGGCGGTTGGCTCGTCGGCGGTTGGCTCGTCGGCAGTCGGCTCGTCGGCAGTCGGCTCGTCGGCAGTCGGTTCGCCGGCAGTCCGTTCGTCGGGGATAGTTTCGCCGGCTGCCGGCTCGACGTCGAGGCCTGCTTCCGGCGAGTTCGATGACTCGATGCCGAATGGAAAGGCGGCGAGCAAGCGTCCCGTACGCGCGTCGCGTACCGTCGGCAGCGCGGCGCGCAGCCATGCGGGGATCCCGGCCTCCTGCCACAGCGTGCGCAGCCGATGGCTTGGGGCCTGCGGCTGCAGCGACAGCCGGTCTCGGGCGCGACCGGGTCCGATCACGATCGAGGCTGGTGGATCGCCGTCGAGCGCGATCCGCCAACACGGGAACGGGGGCGAGACGGCCGACGACTCGCATTGAAACGGGCGACGACAGTCCGGTTCGCGGGCATCGGCGACCGACCCCGCCGACGCCGACCCCGCCGACGCCGAGCCCGCCGACGCCGGGTCGCCGATCCCGCGTGTCGCGACCGGCAACGGCTCGGGCAACCGCGACAGCAGGCCGATCCGATCACGATGCCGGACGATGAGCAGCCCGGCATGGCCGACCACGGCCTGCGTCGACGCTGCCGCCACCATCTGGCGATCGATCTCTGCCAGCCGCGCCCGGGTGGGCGGGCGCCGGCCGGCCTGCTCGAGCCACAGGCGCCACAGTGCCGCACGGCGCGGCGCATCGAATCGCGCGAGACGCTCGCGCGACAGCAACCAACGCGGCGCACGCTGCCCCGCAACCTTTCCCACAACCTGCCCCGCCCCCTGCTCCGCGACCTCTGCTGCGGCCTCTCCAGGGACCTTTCCCACAACCTGCCCCGCGACCTCCCCGGTGAACTGGCCCGGTGCGACCGTCGTCACGGCCGGGAACCGGACTTCGTGCAGGTCGAGTGCCGCTTGCGCCCGATCGCGTGCCTCGGCGGCGCGATCGGCAGCGATCGCGGCCAGCCACCGTGATGCCGATTGCACGTCGGCCGCGAGCGCCGCCGTTACCCGGGACCTGATCGCGGTCCTGGTCCGGGCCGGATCGGTGTTGCTCGGATCGTCGACTGCGTCCCAGCCGGCGCGGGCCACGACGGCCCTCAACCGCTCGCGCGGCACGTCGAGCAGGGGCCGCAGCAACCACGGCGCCGGCGTACCGAGGGGGCGGGCCGCCGCCATCGCCGAGCGGCCGCTTCGGCCTGCGCCCCGTGCCGATTGCAGCATCGCGGTCTCGATCTGATCGTGCAGGTGATGAGCGGTCAGTACCGCCCCCGCTCCGGCGGCGCGGGCGATCGCCGTCAAGGCCAGATAGCGCTCCTGCCGTGCCCACCCCTCGGGACCGAGGCCATCGAATCGTCTGCTGGCGGCGGCGGCACCGGCAAGCCGTCGCCCCTCGAATGCCAGCCCGAGCAAGGCGGCCTGGCCGGCGACGTGGGCGAGCCATGCATCAGCATCGGCCTGCAAGCCGTGGTGGACATGGGCGACGCGCAGTCGACCGCGACCGAACGCGTCGGCCGCGAGCAGCATCAACGCGGTCGAATCGGCGCCCCCCGAACAGGCAAGAACCAGCGGGCTGCGTGCCGCATCCGCGGTGGCGGCAACGAGTCGTCGCAACCGTTCGAGCAGATCCGCATCCGGCGGCTCGTCAGGCAGCCGCTTCCTTGAAGCGCCCATACGACATCACCCGCTGCTGGCGGCGGGCGAGCAATTCCGGCTCGCGCATGCCGGTCAACTGGCGCACCGAATCGACCAGGACCCGTTTGAGGGTCGCGGCCATCTGGTCCGGATCGCGATGGGCGCCTCCGATCGGCTCGTCGACGACCTTGTCGATCAGGCCGAGCGAATGCAATCGCGTCGACGTGATGCCCAGCGTCTGCGCTGCTTCCGACGCCTTGTCGGCACTCTTCCAGAGGATGGCGGCGCAGCCTTCCGGGGAGATCACCGAATAGACCGCGTACTGGAGCATCGCGACCTGGTCGGAGACGCCGAGCGCCAGCGCACCACCCGACCCTCCCTCGCCGATGACCACCGACGTGATCGGCACCTTCAGCTGCGCCATTTCGTAGAGGTTGCGGCCGATCGCCTCGGACTGGCCTCGCTCCTCGGCGCCGATCCCGGCAGAGGCGCCCGGCGTATCGATCAGCGTGATCACCGGGATCTCGAATTTCTCGGCCAGTTTCATCAGCCGCAGCGCCTTGCGATAGCCCTCGGGGCGAGGCATGCCGAAGTTGCGGCGGATCCGTTCCTTGGAGTCGCGACCTTTCTGATGACCGACGAGCATCACCGACTGGCCATTCAGCCGGGCCAAACCGCCGACGATGGCCTCGTCCTCACCAAAGGTGCGGTCTCCGTGCAGCTCGTGAAAGTCGGTGAACACCCGACTGGCGTAGTCGAGCGCGTAGGGACGCTGCGGATGGCGCGCCACCATGGCGATCTGCCACGGCGTGAGCTTGCCGTAGATCTCCTGGATCTGCTTGTCGCACTTCTGGCGCAGCTTGTCGATCTCCTCGGCGATGTCGACCGCCGATTCGCTCTGCATGAAGCGCAGCTGCTCGATCTTCTCCTCGAGCTCGGCGACGGGCTGCTCGAAATCCAGGTAGGTGGTCTTCACGCCCGCAATGTATCAGCCTCGGCGCCAGCGCGTACCGTCGGCGCGATCCTCGAGGACGATCCCGGCGGCAGCCAGCTCGGCCCGGATGCGGTCGGCGTCGGCGTAGCGTCGGTGCTTCTTCGCCTCGGCTCGCTCGGCGATCCTGGCCGCGATCCCGGCATCCGACAGTGCCCCGACGGTAGCTGTAGCGATCAGCACGTCGTCGGCCTCGGTCAGCTTCGCCTCCGCGATGACGCCGCCTGCAGTCGCTCGGACGCCGCGCAGCGCCGTGCGGCGTACGCTGTCCGGATCCTGCTGCAACAACCCGAGGATCCCTCCGAGCCGGCGTAGTTGCGCGCGCAGGGCCGGGGCGTCGTCACGGTTCGCACGCGTGGCAAGGTCGAACAAGGCCGCGAGCGCCTCTGCCGTGTTGAAGTCGTCGTCCATCGCGGCTTTGAAACGGGCCGCATGGGCTTCCGACCAGTCGACCGCGGCCGCGCCGCCAGCGGCCGGCGGAGCGTCGCCGACCGCGTTGTAGAGCCTGAGCAACGCCTCGCGCGACTCGTCGACCAATGCCGCCGAGTAGTTGATCGGACTGCGGTAGTGGGCGCGCAGGAGGAAGAAGCGCAGCACCTCGCCGTCGATGCGCTCGAGTGCCTCGCGAATGGTGATGAAGTTGCCCAGCGACTTCGCCATCTTCTCGTCGTGGACCTGTACGAAGCCGTTGTGCAGCCAGTAGCGGACGGTGGTCGTCCGACCATCGGGATGGAAGGCGCCATCGCTTTGCGCCAGTTCGTTCTCGTGATGCGTCGTCAGCAGGTCGGCGCCGCCGCCGTGCAGGTCGAAGTGGGTGCCGAGCAGCGCCACCGACATCGCCGAGCACTCCAGGTGCCAGCCCGGGCGGCCTCTGCCGTAGCGCGAAGGCCACTTCGCCTCGTCCGGCTCGCTCGGCTTGGCCGACTTCCAGAGCACGAAGTCGAGCGGATCGTCCTTGCCCGGATCGACCTTGACCCGTTCGCCGGCACGCTGGTCGTCGAGCGACTTGCCCGACAACCGCCCGTAGGCCGGAAACTTGCGAACGGGAAACAACATGTCGCCATCGCGCGACCGGTAGGCAAGGCCGTTGGCCTCGAGCTTCTCGACGATCCCGACCATCTGGCCGATGTACTGCGTCGCGCGCGGTTCGTGGTCGGGGCGCTCGACCCCCAGCGCCTCCTCGTCGGCGTGCATCGCGTCGATGAAGCGCGTGGTCAGCGCCGACAGCGTCTCGCCGTTCTCGACGGCACGCCGGATGATCTTGTCCTCGATGTCGGTGATGTTGCGCACGTGCGTCACATCGTAGCCACTGGCGCGCAGCCAGCGCTGGATGCCATCGAACGCCACCAGCATCCGCGCGTGGCCGATGTGGCAGTAGTCGTAGACCGTGATCCCGCAGACGTAGAGACCGACCTGGCCCGGCACCAGCGGCTCGAACGGCTCGCGGCTTCCGGTCATCGAGTTGTGAACAACGAGCATCGGCAGGATCGCTGCAGGTCAGTAGCGGGAGCGCGCGGCGCGCGCGACGGTAGAATCCGGCTCCGGACTCGTAAACCTGTCGGCCGTGGGTGCCCGCGCCACGCGGCCTGCGACAGTGTCCGGCTAGTGTAAACCGTCGATCCGTCGCTCCATGAACGGTGAACAACAGGATCCGGCCCTTGGTGGGCGCAAAGTGCCCGATCCGGCCCGTCTGGTCCAGCCTTCCGAGCCATTCAGCCGCCCGCGAACCGACCCGTGCGTCTCCAGCGACTCCCCTCTGCGGCAGTGATCGATCGGGACGTCCACGGCCAGGGCCACGGGAGCGCGGCGAGCCGCGGAGCGCGCGGCCCGACGTCCACCGGCGTCGCGCTGGCCGCCACGCTGCTGCTGCCTGCGACCACGTCGCTGACCACTGCGCCACCGATCGTCGCGCCGGCGCTGGCATGGGGCGCGCCGCTGGCCGCTTCGTTGGCCGCCTGGCCGGTCGCCGGCCGCGCCGCCGATCGTCGCGGCGGGCAGCGGCCGCCGCGGCCGCAGCAGGAACGCGTCGAGCAAACCCGGCCGCTCGCCGAGGCGCAGGCGGCGTTGCGGGCGCGCCAGCCGGCACGCGCGCTGGCGATCACCGACCAGGCGTTGAAGGTCGTGCCGAACGATTCGGAACTGCGCTTCACTCGTGGCCTCGCACTGGTCGCCCTCGAGCGCGGCGACGAGGCCGAGGCGGTATTTCGCGGCCTGACCCAGGATTTTCCCGAGCTGCCCGAGCCGTACAACAACCTCGCCTTCGTCCTGGCCGCGCGCGGTGATCTCGACGGTGCTCGGATGGCGCTGGAGCAGGCCGTCAATGCCCTGCCCGACTACGCGATCGCGCACGAGAACCTCGGCGACATCCACCTGAGGCTCGCCGCGCGCCACTTCCGGGAGGCATCACGACTGGCCGGGTCGAACCGCGTGGTGGCCGAAAGTTCGGCTCACAAGCTCAAGCTGATCGAGAACTTCGAGACGACATCGACGACGACTCCGCGATCGTCGCGGCCGCAACCCTGAGACGCGTCCACGCCGGCCGACGGCCGGGCGATGCGTCCGCCTTTCAACCCCTCGAGGAGATCCCATGCCCCGTTCGATCCTTCACCCCGACAGCACGCGCACCCGGTTCGCTCCCAGCCTGACCTCGACGGTGGCAGCGACGCTGTTCGCCGCCGTCGCCAGCGGCTTGATGCTGGCCGTTCCGGACGATGCCGACGCGCAGCCGAAGGCACCTGCCAGTACCCAGGCCAATCCCCAGGTCACGATGAAGACCTCGATGGGCGAGATCGTCCTCGAGCTGTACCCGACGAAGGCACCGAAGACGGTCGAGAACTTCCTCAAGTACGTCGACGACGGCTTCTATTCCGGCACGGTATTTCATCGCGTCATCGGCAACTTCATGATCCAGGGCGGCGGGATGGACAAGGACCTCAATCGCAAGGAGACGCGCGAACCGATCCCGCTCGAATCGCAGAACGGAATGACCAACGATGTCGGCACGATCGCAATGGCGCGGACCAATGTGCCGAATTCGGCGACGTCGCAGTTCTTCATCAACACCGCCGACAACGCGAGCCTCAACTATCCTTCGCCTGACGGCCACGGCTACGCCGTGTTCGGCAAGGTCGTGAAGGGACTGGAAACGATGAAGAAGATCGCCGCCGTCAAGACCGGCCGCAAGGGCCCGCACGGCGACGTCCCCGAGCAGACGGTGACCATCGAGTCGGTCACGCGCGTTGCCCCACGCTGAACCTGCGGCGACGGCACCGGTCGTCGTCGTCAGCGAACGGTCCGATGCCTGGTTCGCATCGGACCTGCATCTCGACGACGATCGACCCGCGTTGACCCGGCGCTTCGTCGCGGCGCTGGCTGAGCTGCCGGGGCCGGGGCCGCGCGCCAGCGAGCGCGGGCCGGCGCTGTTCCTGCTCGGAGACCTGTTCGAGTTCTGGATCGGCGACGACTATCGCAACGAAGCCGCGCTTGCGCTCGCCGAGGCGCTGCGGCGTCTTGCCGCGCGCGGCTGGCGGGTGTTCCTGTTGCGCGGCAATCGCGATTTCCTCATCGGCCCGACGTTTGCCGCCGACTGTACGGCGCGACTGCTCGACGAACCCGTGCTGATCGAGGTCGCCGGGGAACGCCTGGTGTTGACTCACGGCGACGCCGAGTGCCTCGACGATCACCGCTACCAGCAGTGGCGGGCGTTGTCCCACTCACCGGACTGGCAACGCGACTTCCTCGCCCGCCCGATCGCCGAGCGCCTGCAACTCGCCCGCGCCGCGCGTGCGGCGAGCCTGGCGAACCGCACCCCCGATGGCGGCCGAACGGAGGATGGCGTCGATACTCGCGTCGAGGGCGGTGGCGACCTTTCGCCAGCCGCCGTCGCGGGCTTGCTCGAACGCTTCCAGGCTGTCGGGCTGGTCCACGGCCACACTCATCGCCCGGCGCGTCACGACCTGCCCTCGGGGCGCTGGCGCTGGGTCCTGTCCGATTGGGAGACCGAGCCGCCGCGCGGCCGGATCGCGGCGCTGGCCGAGTTCGCGCCCGGCGATTGACGCCGACCTTGGCTGCATCCGATCATCGCTGCGGCGCCGCGACCGGCTGCGCCAGCAGGAACCCCGCAATGTTCGATCAACAACATCGGAGACAAACCATGAGCCTGAGCCCCGCTCGCGTCGGTTCGCTGGCCTTGGCCGTTGCCCTCGCCAGTTCGACGCTGGGCTGCGCGCAGACGACGACGGAGACGCCGCCGACTGCGCCGGCCGGTCCGGCGGCCGCCCGCTCGACGACAGCCCCGTCCACGGCCGGTTCGACGCCCGCCGCGGCGACGGCAACAGGGGCCGCGACTACCGCTGCGGCGACACCGGGATCGACCGCAGCGCCGACGACCCAGGCAGCGACAGCGGCGCCGGCCGCAGCCCCGGCCTGGAAGCAGGGGATGTCGGCGGCCCAGGCCAATTCGCCACTTGCCCCGTTGGCAGGAAAACTGACGGCGACCGCCCCGTCCGATATCCCGCTGGACCGGGTCAAGCTGCCTGCGGGCTTCAGGATCGAACTCTGGGCGCACGGGATGCCGGGCGCCCGCGCGATGGCGCTCGGCGACCAGGGCAAGGTCTATGTCGGCACGCGTGCCATCGGTCGCGTCTATGAGGTCAGCGACAGCGGCAAGGAGCGGACCAGCCGCGTCGTGATCGACAAGCTGCTGCAACCGGCCGGCGTCGCCTTTCGCGATGGCGCCCTCTACGTGATGGCGATCGACCGGGTCCTGAGATTCGACGGGATCGAACGCAACGCCTCGGTCGCCCCCGTCGACCTGACGGGAAAGTTCGCCCTGCCGCCCGAGCAGCATCACAACTGGAAGTACATCGCGTTCGGTCCCGATGGCAAGCTCTATGTCCCGTTCGGCGCCCCGTGCAACATCTGCGAGTTGCCGAGCCCCGAGTACGCGCAGATCCGGCGCTACAACGCCGACGGCTCCGGGATGGAAGTCCTCGCCCGCGGGATCCGCAACACCGTCGGCTTCGACTGGCATCCGACGACGCGCGAGCTCTGGTTCAGCAACCACGGTCGCGACTGGCTCGGCGACGATCTGCCCAACGACACGCTGCACCGGCTGGCGCGGACCGGCTCGAACTTCGGCTTCCCGTACTGCCATCAGGGCGATACCGCCGATCCGGACGTGAGGAAGGCCAACGCCTGCGACGGCGTCGAGAAACCGGTCGCACTGATGGGGCCGCATGCCGCGTCCCAGGGCGTGACCTTCTACACCGGCCGGATGTTCCCCGCCGAGTACCACAACGTCCTGTTCAATGCCCGTCGTGGCTCGTGGAACCGGACCCGGAAGCTCGGGTTCGACGTGGTTACCGTGCGCGCCTCGCCCGACGGAAAGAACGCGCGGATCGTGCCGTTCATGACCGGGTTCATGAACGAGGCCGATCAGTCGTTCTGGGGCAGGCCGTCGTACTTCCTGCAGATGAAGGATGGCTCGCTGCTGGTCTCCGACGAACAGAACGGAGCGATCTATCGCGTCAGCTACGGCAGCTAGCCGGCATCGCACCGGCCGCCGGCCACGGATCGGCGACGCGATGAACCGAGCGCTCGTGGTCCTCGCCGGGCTGCTGGTCGCCGCGGCGATCCCACCGGTGGCCGCGCAGGATGTCGGCGCTCGGCTGCAGGCCTGCGCCGCCTGCCATGGCGCCGATGGCAACTCGACGATGCCCAACGTGCCGTCGCTGGCGGGGCAGCCGAAGCTCTTCGTCGAGAACCAGCTGGTGATGATTCGCGAAGGACTGCGCGATATCCCGCAGATGAAGGGGTTGCTGGTCGGAATCAGCGATGCCGACGTGAGCGCGATCGCCGCGCACTACGCGAATCAGCCGGCGCGGCTGGCCGCCGCAGCCGCGCGCGACGACCAGCGTTTCGACCGCGGCCGGCAACAGGCCGAGGTCCTGCGCTGCGGCAGCTGCCATCTGCCGGACTACCGCGGGCGCGAGCAGATGCCGCGCCTGGCCGCGCAGCGCGAGGACTATCTGCTGTATTCGATGCGCCAGTTCCAGAGCAACCAGGCGATCGGCCGCGACACGATCATGGCGGCAAGCCTCCATGGCGTAGCGCCGGCCGACCTCGAGGCGCTGGCCCACTTCCTCGCGCAGTCGCCCCCTTGACCGCTGCCGAACGGCGGCTAGCCGACCATCCGGTTCAGCCGCTCGGCGTCGATCTTCTGGCACGGCACCGGGGCGTCCATGCCGTGACGCGCGACTTCGGCGAGCAACTGCTCGATCCGCTGGTCCTGCTCGGCGACGTGATCGATCAGCTTCTGCAGCACCGTGGTCAGTGGATCGTTCTGGTCACGGGTCAGCGCATAGGCTGCGAACACGATCTTCTCCTCGGTCCCGGGCTTCGCGGCCAGGCCGGGGATGCTTCCGTCCGCCACGCGCGTCTCGTCGACCTCGCGTTCGACGATCCGCGCCGGGATTCCGACCGCGGTGGCACCGGCCGGCACGGCCTTGACTACGACCGAGTTCGATCCGATGTTGGCCCCGGCACCGACGGTGAACCCGCCGAGCACCTGGGCCCCGGCCCCGACGACGACACGATTCTCGAGCGTCGGATGGCGCTTGCCGGGGTGGAGCGACGTGCCGCCCAGGGTCACGCCCTGATAGATCGTGCAGTCGTCGCCGACCTCCGACGTCTCTCCTATCACCACGCCCGATCCATGGTCGATGAACACGCGCGCGCCGATCCGGGCCCCGGGATGAATTTCGATGCCGGTCAACGTGCGCGCGAGATGCGAGACGAAACGCGCAAGCGTGAACCACTGCCGGCGGAACAAATGGTGCGCCAAGCGGTGGACGGTCACGGCATGGAAGCCGGGGTAGCAGAGGACGACCTCGAGGCGCGAGCGCGCCGCCGGGTCACGCTGCAGGACCGCGTCGATGTCCTCGTTCACCCGCTGCCAGAAAGTCATGCCGTTCTTCCGATCGATCATCGGCCCTCATTGGAGCACAGGGCGCGAGGCGCACCGGCAAACCCACGCTCACGGACCCTGCATTGCGGCGAGCGCCGGGCTGGCTTCAGCGGCCGTCCGGTGGCTCCGAGCGTTCGTCGCCGGCGCGCCCATGTTGCTCGATCTGCTTGCATACCCCGCGCAGCAACTCGACCTCGGCCTGCTGCAGCGCGGCCCGGGCGAACAGCCGGCGGATCCGGGCCATCAGCTTTTTCGGATGCGCGGGGTCGAGGAAGCCGATCCGGACCAGTGCCCGCTCGAGGTGGGCGTACAGTGCCTCGACCGCCAGGTGATCGGCCAGGGCATCGCCCGCCGCGGCCTTCGGATGGACCCGGTGCTCCTCGGGGCTCGGTCCGGCGATCGCCCCGGCCAGCAGGCGGTCGCGCAGCACGTAGGCCACGACCTGCGCGGCCTGCGCCAGGTTCAACGATGCGAACGACGGCTCGGCCGGGATCGTCAGCAGATGGCTGCACTGCCCGACATCGACGATCGACAGCCCGGTCCGTTCCGGGCCGAACACCCAGGCGACGCGTTCCGCCGAGCCGTCGTCGAGCGCCTGCCAGGCGACGGACACGACCTCGAGCGGCGCTCGTGGCTCCGGGCCGAACTCGCGCGGATCGGAGCTGACGGCAACCGCTACCTGGCAATCGCCGATCGCCGCCGCGAGCGAATCGACCACGGTGGCCGAGCGCAGCAGCGCATCGGCGCCGCTGGCCCGGGCGATCGCCTCGGGGTGGCTCGCGAATGCCGGGTCGCGCGGAGCAACGACCACCAGGTCGGCGAGGCCCATCGTCATCATCGCCCGGGCGACGGCACCGATATTGCCCGGATGGCTCGGTGCGACGAGCACGAAGCGCTGGGCGGCGAGCCGTTCGCGCGCCGCGGATCCGAGGCGGCGATGCCCGCTGGGCGGAACGGTCATTCGGAGATCCGGGGAATGTCCGCGGTCTGTCCATGACCCGGTAGTGGCCGCGGCCGCGCGGACCGATAGAATACGGCGCTTTGCGCGGCCCGCGGTAGGCCAGTGGACGACGGACATGCATCCGATGCTCAACACCGCGGTCAAGGCCGCCCGGCAGGCCGGTCGCCTGATCAATCGCGCAAGCCTCGATTCCGACGCCTTGCAGGTGACGCGCAAGGAGCGCAATGACTTCGTCACCGAAGTCGACCGCGCCGCCGAAGTCGCGATCATCGAGACGCTGCTGGGCGCCTATCCGCGTCATTCGATCCTCGCCGAAGAGTCCGGCCATCGCCCTTCGGCCGGCGGCAATCGCGACCGGACCGAGACCCTGCGCGAGGCCGAGCACATCTGGATCATCGATCCGCTCGACGGCACCACGAACTTCATCCACGGACTGCCGCACTACTGCATCTCGATCGCGCTGATGGAGCGCGGCGTCGTCACCCAGGGCCTGATCTACGACCCGGTGCGAAACGAACTGTTCACTGCCTCGCGCGGTCGCGGCGCCTTTCTCAACGATCGCCGCATCCGCGTCAGCAAGCGCATCCGGCTCGAGGAGTCGCTGATCGGCACCGGCTTCCCGTTCCGACGGATCCACGACATCGACATCTACCTGAAGATGTTGCGCCCCGTGATGGAGAAGGCGGCCGGGATCCGCCGCGCCGGGGCGGCAGCGCTCGACATGGCCTACACGGCGGCTGGGCGCTTCGACGGCTTTTTCGAACTGGGCCTCAAGCCCTGGGACGTGGCCGCTGGCAGCCTGCTGGTCACCGAGGCTGGGGGCCTCGTCGGGGATTTCAACGGCAACGCCAGCTACATGGAGAGTGAACAGATCGTGGCCGGAACACCGAAGGTGTTCTCGGCACTGATTCCGCTGATGATCACCCCGCTGACGAGCCTCCCGCCGTTCGCTGCCGATCCCCGCCGCCACGTGTCGGCTGCGATGTTCGCACCGGGGCGCCGAACGGGTGGCGCCGGCGCGCCGGGTGGCCTGCGTACTGGCGGGTCGAACGAGAAAGCAACACGTAGCGGCGCCGGTGGCGGCCCGGCCGATGGCGCCGCGACCGACGGCAACTCGCCCGATCTCGACTCGCTCGCTGCCGGCTCACCTGATCCCTCGTGGGCCAGCGCCTCACAGGCCGGCTCCTCGCAGGCCGGCTCGTCGCAGCCCAACTGCTCGCAGGTCGGCTCGTCGCAACCCGGTTCCGAGGCCAGTTCGTCACCGGACGGATCGACGCCGAGCGGGACCACGACCGAAGCCGCGTCGACCCCTCCCCCTGTGCGACGCCGCCTGACGCGAAAGCGGCCCCCCACCGCCTGATCGACGAAGGCGCGGGCGTTACGCTGGCGCGCTCAAGGATTGGTCGTCGTGAGGTGGCGGCGAAGTGAATGTCGATCTTCAGCGTCTTGTTCATTGAGCATGAAAGGAGCCCAGGCTCAGAAGCGCTGGCCGATGTACATCAGCACGGCGCTTCGATCGCGCTGGTTGTTGTAGTTGCCTCCCCAGGTCGGGACCCAGGCGATGTCGGCGATGAAGCCGCTGCGCCAGTTGGCGCGCAGCGATGCCACCACGAGCTTGCGGCCCTCCAGGATGCCGCCGTCGCCGGACCAGCCCGAGACGTCGTGCCCGAAGAGCACAGAGGGAACCAGGTCCACGCCGTCGAAAACATTTGCATAGCGCAGCCCGGCCACCAGGCGATAGCCGAACGCATGGCGCGAGACGTAGCCGTCCGTGGAGCATTGGCTCGGCGCGGCCGGCGGCGGGCAAACGC
>JBEVJQ010000133.1:0-3012 GCA_040510055.1 Burkholderiaceae bacterium
GGTGCTCGACCCCTTCGCCGCGGTGCTCGACCCCTTCGCCGCGGTGCTCGAGGACCCCTTCTTCGCGGTGCTCGATCCCTTCTTCGCGGTGCTCGATCCCTCTTTGGCGGCGCCCGGTCCCTTCCTCGCAGCACCGCCTTCCTTGTTCGCCCTGGCGCGCCGATCGAGCACCCCCATGACCTCCTGGCGAAAGCCGTAGACCTTGCGCGCCCCGGTGAGCGCGACCAGGTCGACGGTGCGTCCCTGTCCCGGCTCGAAGCGCACGGCGGTGCCGGCGGCGATGTCGAGCCGGAACCCGTGGGCCGCGGCGCGGTCGAACGACAGCGCCGGATTGGTCTCGGCGAAGTGGTAGTGCGACCCGACCTGGATCGGACGGTCGCCGGTGTTGGTGACCGTGATCGTCAGCACCTCGCGACCAACGTTCAAATCGACGTGGCCATCGCGGGTCAGGATCTCTCCGGGTATCAAGGATGCCATCGCGGGTCGCACCTCGTCAGTTGTCCCTTCCCCGTCGGCCCTCGGCCGCGGGCGGTTCAAGTCTATCCTGGCGCGCGGACGCTCCGAGTCCGCGCAGGTGCCGGTAGAGCGTGTTGCGGCTGATCCCGAGCCGCCTCGCGGCGGCCGACAGATTTCCGTTGCAGAGGCGTACGGCCTCGAGGATGCAGCGGTCGGTCTGGCCACGCAGGTCGCCGATCGCGTCGTCGCTCGAGCCACCGCCACCGAGGTCGTCGCCGAGCGTCGAGTGCGGGTCGAGCCGATCGTCGACAGACTCGGACCGCGCAGCCGCGGGAAGGTAGCCCGCCCGCAAGGCGGCACCACCGACGGTGCCGGTGCCGGTGCCGGTGCCGATGCCGGTGCCGATGCCGGACTCGCACTCGGACAGTTCGGCGAGCAGGTCCGCCGGCAGATCGCCCCAGCCCAGCACGGGGCCATCGGCCAGGGCACAGGCCGTCCCCAGCACGTTCGACAGTTGCCGCAAATTGCCTGGCCAGCGATAGCGGGCGAAAGCCGCCGCGACATCGGGCGCGAGGCGCAGGGCGCGATCGGGCGCGATCCGCTCGAGGGTGACCGCGACCAGCGCGGCGAAGTCGCTGCGCTCGCGCAGCGGCGGCAGCGGCAACGTCAGGCCGTTCAGCCGGTAGTAGAGGTCCTCCCGGAACCGGCCTTCGGCAATGTCGTCGCGCAGCCGGCGATGGGTTGCGCAGATCAGCTGGAAGTCGACGCGGACCGGTCGACCGCCACCGAGCGGGACGACTTCGCGCTCCTGGAGGACGCGCAGCAGCCGCGCCTGCATCGCGAGCGGCATGTCGCCGATCTCGTCGAGGAACAGCGTGCCGCCGTCGGCCTCGCGGATCCGCCCGGGAGCGCCTTCACGCGCGGCCCCGGTGAACGCACCCGGCCGGTAACCGAACAGTTCGGCCTCGATCAGCGTCTCGGGAAGCGCCGCGCAGTTGACGGCGACGAAAGGCTTGTCGCGACGCGAACCGCTGTCGTGGCAGGCGCGGGCGAACAGTTCCTTGCCGGCGCCGGATTCGCCAACGACGAGCAGCGCGATCGGTTTGTCGACGACCTTGCGCGCCTGTCCGATCACCGCCCGCATCATCGGGTCGCCGGTGTCGAGCACCGCCAGTGCGTCCGCGTTGGTCGCGGCCGGATCCTGCTGCAAGGCCGGCCGCGGCGTCAGGGCGTCGCTGCGATCGATGTCTTGCACCGCGACGCGGGACCGCTCCTGGATCAGGCCGCGCGGGGCGCCGACGCGGACCCAGAAGACACGCCCGTCGCCGAGCCGCACCTGGCGCGGCACGGGGCTCCGATGACCGCTCCCCTCGAGCAGCGTCCGCAGTTCGAGCGCGAGCGCGCGTTCGACTGTCACCCCGCCGATGTCCGCGGCGCGCAGCCCCAGCATCTCGAGCCCGGCAGTGTTGGCGCCGATGATCCAGCCGTCTTCGCTCAGCGCCACCAGACCCTCGACGACGGTGCCGAGCCCCTCGACCTGGGGATGCAGGTGCAGCCGCAGGCTGCCGCCGTGGCGCGTCTCGAACAGCTGATGCTCGATCATCCGCGCGGCCGAGCGGACCAGGCCCAGGGTGTGCGGATGGAAGCCGCGATGATCACCGGAGATGTCGATCACCCCGAGCAGCTGACCCGACGGCGCGACGATCGGCGAGGCCGAGCAGGTGAGGAACGCATTGCGCTCGAGGTAGTGCTCGGCGCCATGAATCGTCACCGGCACGCGAACGTGCAAAGCCGTGCCGATCGCGTTCGTCCCGCGCCACTGCTCGTGCCAGCTCGCGCCGGGGCGGAGCGCGACGCGGGCCGCGCGGTCGATGAAGTGATCGTCGCCCAGCGAATGAAGCAGCATCCCGCGGCTGTCGGCGAGGATCACCATGCTCGCCGTGTCGCGGATCTGCTCGGCCATGAACTGCATCACCGGCCGGGCGTGCGACAGCAGCGCCTGCTGCTGCTCCAGTGCCCGCGCCAGCTGGGCGCTCGAGGCGTGCGGGACGCCGAGAGTCCGGGCATCCGGCACGAGGCCGAAGGCCTGGCTCCGTTGCCAACTCTGCAGCAGCGTCGGCTCGAGCTGCGTGGCGCCCGGCTCGCCGTGGTCGAGCAGCCGGCGCCGAGCTTCGCGCAGCTGGCCGATCGCCGACCGGGGCGAGGGTGCAGTCATCAGCGTCTCCTTCCGGACCTCGTCGCCGGCTGCCCGGCGCGGGTTGCGATTGTCTCTCCGACACAAGCGTCGCGCTTCACGACACTAGCACTCTCGCCGGATTCGGGAAGGGATCGAGCAGGACTTCCCCGACAACTGTTCCATTTCGGGACAGCGGAACAGCAGACGGCGTCGTCTCGGGGTTTGCCCTGAGACGCACCAGGACACAGCACTGGCCACGGCCACGGCGGTTTTCCTGGAACGGCGCCGCCTTCATCCGGTTTCGGGCCTGGCGATGCCGAACCGCGGAGGTGGCACGACCGCTGCTATGTAGTCGCCCCGGGTCTGCACCCCGCGACCTT